>DATEHP010000001.1:0-6352 GCA_035279505.1 Candidatus Sulfotelmatobacter sp.
ATTTCGACATTTTTGCTTGTGTCCGGGTATGCGGGCAAGTTACCCGCACGACAGCCGGCAGGATGCCGGCGCTACCCTAATGGAAATTTTGCAAGCTTTATGTATTTCGATCCTTTCGGGGAGAGTTGGCTTTGGTACAGAAAGAACTCGCGGGGAGTCATGGTACCAAACTCCGGGATGGGGAGCGCGGAGAGCTTTTCCTGCAGATACGAAAATGAGCGATTGGCCCCGTCTCCTTTGCGCCAGCGGGGTGAGCCTGATCCGCCTGCGGCGCGAGCCAGGGTTAAGTGCGGGCTGAACGCGCGGTCTTCTTTCTTGATTCCGAGATTTGCCATTCTTTCGTCGATGGCCGCGGCGAGCTGCGTGAGTTGGGGTCCAGACTCCATGCCGATCCAGAAAACGCGGGCTGATTTTGGTGTCGGGAAGAAACCGTGGCCGCTGAACTTGATTTCCGCAGTGGCGGCAGGAACATCTTTCAGCGCTTGCTTGATCTCTTCGATGGCGTCGTAGGGCTGCTCACCAATGAATTTCAACGTTACATGAAGGGACTCCGGTTTGACCCAACGGGCGTCGGGGGAGAAGTTGCGGACTTCATCGACGAAGCGTGTGATGCGCTCGCGAATGAGGTCGTCGATGTCGAGGGCGATGAAGAGGCGCATAAAGGCAGCCTGAAGCTTTGAGCGACGAGCTACGAGATGAGCCTTTTGCTCGAAGCTCGTGGCTCCTTCACATCAGTTTCCTTCTCACCATATCGAGTGCCATGGTTGAGGCGAAGCGGCGGATTCGTTTGCGATCGCCGGGGAAGTTTCGTTCCACGATTTCGGTTCCGGTGTCGCTGGCGACGGCGTGAAATACCAGCCCAACAGGCTTTTCAGGCGAACCTCCACCCGGGCCGGCCACTCCGGTGACTCCTACTCCCAGCGTTGATTCGCAGCGATATCGGATACCTTCAGCCAAGGCGGCTGCGACTTCGCGGCTGACGGCTCCGTGACGTTCGATCATGTCGGCGGGGACGCCTGCGAGTTCTGTTTTCAGATTATTCGAATAGACGACGGCTCCGCCGACAAAATAGCGAGAACTACCGCCAATGGAAGTGATGCGCTCGGCTAGGAGTCCTCCGGTGCAGGATTCCGCCACGGCGAGGGTGGCGTTGCGCATCTGGAGCCAATACCCGACGATCTGCTCGAGCGATTGACCATCGCGCGAATAGACGGCATCGTCTAATTCAACTTCCACCAGATCGGCCACTTCGTCGGCGCGAGCTTGCGCAGCCTCCAGAGTTGCTGCACGCGTTTTGAAGTGCAGTTCGATTTCCCCCGCTCCGGCGAGGATTGTGGTCTCGACGTCGGGGTAGCGCTTGTAGATCGGGGCGACGCGTGCGTCAACAGCTGACTCGCCTAGCATGGCGACCTTTAATGTCCGGGTGAATAAATGGGCCGGCGGAACTTTAGCGCGCAGGCGCTCGCGAACTTCCTGCTCGAAGAGCGCTTTCATCTCGTGTGGCGGACCGGGTAGCAGAATGACAATCCGCTCGCGTCCCTCGAATTCCCCTGAGAGCCATTGGCCCGAGGCTGTGCCGTTTGGGTTGGGCAGTACGGTGGCGCCTTCGATAACGTCGGCCTGTTTGGTGTTGTTGGGCGTCATCTTCCAGCCGCGGTCGGCAAAGCGCTTCTCCAGTTTGGCGATGATCTCGGGATCGCGCTGCAGGCTGACTCCCAGTGCTTCGGCAACGGCTTCACGGGTAAGATCGTCTTCGGTGGGGCCCAGACCGCCGCTGAAGATAAGAATGTCAGAGCGGAAAAGGCCGTGCTGGGCGGCGGCGACAAGATGTCGGAGGTTGTCGCCGACGATGCTCTTGAAAGCTACATCGATGCCAAGCAGGTTGAGTTGCTCGGTCAGGTATAGCGAGTTGGTGTCGATGCGATGGGGAGTGAGCATCTCGGAACCCACCGCGATGATTTCGGCGTTCACGGGTTACGAGTTTAAATGAAAACCATGGAGGACGCGGAGGACACGGAAGGACGAAGATTACTCCGGAACGAGTCTCAGCCCCTGAATATTCCACGCGAGATGATGAACGGCACTTGTGGTTGCCAGGATAACGCTACGTCCCGGTGCGAAAGCCAGACCTACCAGGCCATGGCCTGAAACTTCGAGCTTGGCTTTGCCGTCGGGAGCGATCTTGACAATGCCGCGCGTTCCGGCAAGTGAGGCTGCGGCATAAAGATTGCCATCCACATCGAATGCCAGTCCTTGCGGTCGTCCAAGGCCCTTGTAGAACGTGCTTACGGTTCCGCTGGGATCGATTTTGAAGACGCGGTCGTTGGGACCAGCGACGAAGAGATCTCCTTGCGGGCCGAAGGCCAAGTGATACGCCGAGACGCTCATTTCAAGAGTGGCGAAGACGAAGACTTGCTGATCGGGCGCAATCTTGAAAATCGTGCCGTTACGATCGCCAACATACAGACTCCCATCACGATCGAAGGCGATGCCCGTGGCGACTCCCATGCCTTCGGCGTACGTCGTCATGGTGCCGTTCTGCGCGACACGATAGACGGCGCCGTCGAAGCGCGAAGAGACATACATCTGTCCCTGGCGATCGAAGGCAATGGACGTTGGGTTCATCATCTCCGAGACCAACGGCTTCACGTTGTAGTCGGTATCGATCTTGAAGATCGAGACCGGAACTTTCTGGCCTCGCGATCCGGAGAACGTGACATAGATGTTGCCTTCGGCATCGATCGCGGGATTGGTGACTGGATGGAGATTCTCGGCGATTGGTACCGCGACCTTCACCGTCTGAGGATTGCTGACATGTCCGTCGGTTGCGACAACTACCGGACCGGAAGTCGCGCCTTCGGGAACGCGTGCAACAAGAAATCCGTCAGAGCTGACGACGATGGATCCTTCGTAGTCACCGAATTTAACTTTGGGGCGCCCCAGTTGCGGGGGGCGCAGGCCGGAACCGGTGATGCGCAGTTCGCCCCCGGCCAGTGCTGCGGAAGGAGCCACCGATTCGATGTGCGGAGCGCCGTTAGCATTTTTCTTGCCGAGGATACGATCGGAAAATCCCATGGATGAGTACCGAGTAGCAACAGGAAACAGTAGAGACCGTCTCCTCAGAGCTTAACGCCCTGCAATGATTGGGTCCGAACGGCACGGCTGAAGCCGCGCCCTTTCAAACCTATTTTAGTAGACCCCAGTGAAGGAGAAGTTGCATGACTGCGAGAGCATATACTCCGGCTGCGACATCGTCGAGCACGATCCCTGTACCTTCTGGCAGTCGTTCCAATTGTCGGACAGGAGGTGGCTTGAGAATATCGAAGACTCTAAAAAGTATAAAACCGGCGAGAAAAGTTTTCCATTCGAGCGGAACGGCGATTAGCGAAATGAGTTGGCCGGCGACTTCGTCGATGACCACAAAGCCGGGATCTTTCCTAGCCGAGGCGCGGGCGGCGCGGGTAGCGGCGGGAATCCCTACAAGGGTGACGATGGCCGCGAGGCCGATAAGGATCGGCGTGCGCAAGGGATACGGCAGGGCGTGGGCGAGTGCGGCCCAGAGGAGCATGGTTGCGGCTGATGCCCATGTGCCGGGGCCGGGGCGCATGTGGCCGATGCCGAAGAAGGTTGCGGTGAGGGTAGCCCACAGGGGAGCACTGGAGCCTTCAGACCCGGCCATCTAGCTCTCTCGATCCTGATCTTCCATATCCCCCTCCTGGACCAACTCTTCGGCGTCCTTCACCGGCGACGAAATCACGTACGAGCCGCTGGCCCATTTTCCCAGGTCGATAGTACGACAGCGGTCACTGCAGAAAGGGAAGTCGGAGTCGGTGCTTTTGACCGCTTTCTTGCAGATCGGGCAGCGGACTTTGATGGTGCGCTTGCGGGGCATGAGCTGACTATTCTAGAGGTAAGCTTTCTAATTACTGACTGAAAAAACAATCACCGGATTGATTAGATGATCTTTGCCACCAGATCGTAGTCGTGGGCTTCGGTAATTTCGCAGCGGTAGAATTGGCCCGGCCTCGGGTCCACGTCTTCAGGGAATTCGTTGACGAAGACCTTACCATCGATCTCAGGGGCGTGCATGGGAGTGCGACCTTCCAGCAGGAGATCGGTCTCTTCGGATTCGCCTTCTAGCAGAAGATCGAATTCGCGGCCAACCAGGGCTTTCTTTTTCTTTTTGCTGATCTGGCGCTGGATCGACATCAGGTGCTTGCGGCGGCGTTCGATTTCTCGGGGCGAGACCTTCTTCTCGAGGTTATAGGCGCGCGCACCGTCCTGATCGGAGTACGAAAAAGTGCCCATCCAGTCGAATTGTGCCTCTCGCACGAAACCGCACAGTTCTTCAAATTCTTTTTCGGTTTCTCCGGGAAACCCGACTATGAACGATGTACGCAGCGTGAGGTCGGGAATCACCCGGCGCATCTTTTCGATTGACTTGAGGAAGACGTCCGCACCGCCGCCGCGCTTCATGCGCTTGAGAACCGAGGCAGAGGCGTGCTGCAAGGGGACATCCATGTAGGAGCAGATCTTCTCGTGGGCGGCAATCGTGTCCAGGAGTTTGCCCGTGATCTTGTTGGGGTAAGCGTAGAGAAAGCGGATCCAGCGGAGATCGTCAATGTGAGCAAGTTTCTCAAGCAAAAGCGCGAGCCCATCTCTTAAGCCGAAATCTTCGCCGTAGCACGTCGTGTCCTGCCCGATGAGCGTGATTTCGCGGACGCCCGACTGTGCAAGGCGTTCGGCTTCGGCGATCACCGACTCGAAGCGGCGCGAGCGGAACTGCCCGCGCAACTGCGGAATAATGCAAAACGTGCAGGGATGGTCGCAGCCCTCGGCGATCTTGATGTATGCCGTGTGCCCGGGCGTTGCGAGAATGCGCGGTGTCTCTTCGTCGTAAAGATAATTAGGGAGGTCGGCGATGGCGCCGTTCCAGGATTCACGCGAGAAGCGTCCCTGCGTGGCGCGCGCGGCGCCTTCGGGACGCGAATTCAGGACGACCAAGGGGGAATTCGGCTGCGCTAGAGTTGGTGCCATGCCTGTCGCGGAGAGAATGTTGACCAACTCGCCTGTGCCGACGACGGCATCGACCTCTGGAATATCCTTGCGAATCTGATCGCGGAAGCGCTCGACCAGGCATCCAGCGACGACCAGTTTTTTTGCGCGGCCTGCGGCCTTGTGTCCTGCCATCTCGAGGATTGTGTTGACCGATTCCTGCTGTGCGCTGTCAATGAATGAGCAGGTGTTGACGACGATGACGTCGGCATCCTCGGCGCGGCGGGTGAGTTCGGCGCCGGCGCGTGCGAGCATCCCCATCATGACCTCGCTATCGACGAGGTTCTTGGGGCAGCCCAGGCTGACGAACCCGACTTTTTGCGGGCGCGGTTCGGCCTGCATCGATTGCGTATTCTCCTGAGATTTCTTCTTTTTCAACTCGGGGGAACCGCTGACAGTGAGGTCTTGGACTGGCATGCAATCTCTCTATCTTAGCATTCGTCGAAGCGCTGGTTGAGTTCGGAGAGGTTGCGGGAACGCGAACCTCACACCAGATTTGAACAGAAAGATTAGTTCTCCTTGGGTCCAAAATGCACTTGATCGTGCTAGGCTATGTCTTACCGCCGTAACAATTTAGGATAAGGAACCTCGCTGGGAGGGGAAATGTCTGGCAAACGGCTTTGTCTTGCAGTGCTCACCGCGGCGACAATACTTTCGATCTCGGCGGTTGCACAGGACGAAAAGAATGAAGTCGGCGGACTCCTGGGCCGCACGTTTATCAGTGATCAGGGCATTCAGAACGCGACCTACTTCGACCCCATCATTCATAGCGGAAAGGGCCTGACATTGGAGGGCGAGTATGCTCGGCGTTTTTTGGTTACTCCCATCTACTCAGTCTCCGCCGAAGGCTTGCTCGTGTACAACTGGGACGTTGATCTGAATGCGGGCCAATACGGAAACTCGGTGGTCCCCTCCGATCTGAAAAAGTTGTTTGTCACCCCGGCCGCGCGAGTGAACCTTTTCCCCACTACTGCGGTTTCCCCGTGGATCAGCTTTGGAGCCGGGTTCGGACACATCAGCCAAAACACCCAACTGATTTACGGCGGCACGAATACTGGAAAGTCCACGACCAGTGCGGTAATCGAGGCCGGATTTGGGCTTGATGTGAAAGTCTGGAGAAGGCTCAGCATTCGCATGGACGTGCGCGACTTCTGGGCAGGCGAGCCGGATTTCCCGCTGGCTCCGACCGGCAAGACGCGCCAGCATAACTACTTCGTCGGTGGCGGAGCGTTCTGGCGATTCTAGCGACTTGCCCCTTTCCCCCGGCCATGATTCAACTCTCAGATATCCATTCCGC
>DATEHP010000002.1:0-15364 GCA_035279505.1 Candidatus Sulfotelmatobacter sp.
GTCATCAATGCTGTGCGACCGGACATCAATGGGCAATTCCTGGGTCGCTTGTCATCCTGCATCCTGTGATTGTGCAAGTGGGAATCCGCGAAGAAGGGCATGACTTCCAGCTTTACCTGTTCACCGGCCCTACGCACGCAACTATCTCCGATAGTCCTCCGGCCATAACCTCGCTGAGAATCTAGACGCTACGAACACTTTTCTTGATCGGTGCGCTCCTTGCGGCGCACGTATCAGTTTCCACATTCGTATGAGGTTCCTGTGAAAAGTATTGTGTTCGCACTGAGTCTGGCGCTTTCGGCTGCAGGAAGCGCGCAAGAAGGCGGCACGGCGCCGCATGACCACGATATGCGCCAAAGTTCGCCGCAGCAAACCATGCCAGGGATGAAGATGGATGAACACAAGAATAGCGAATTGCCGTCGCCGCATGAAGGCTCTGGGACGTCGTGGCAGCCGGCCTCGGTCACCGGGCATGAATGGATGTGGATGGACGGTGGATGGGAACTGATGGCGCATGGAGTCATCTTTATCGATTACAACCAGCAAGGCGGGCTTCGCGGGGCAGGCAAGGCGGAGTCGGTGAACTGGGGGATGCTGATGGAGCAGCACCGGTTGGGTAGCGGAACAATTCTGTTCCGCCAGATGTTTTCTGCGGAATCGCTGACGTCGCCGCATCCAGGATTTCCGGAAATCTTTCAAACAGGGGAGACGTATCACGACGAGCCGCTGGTGGACCATCAGCATCCGCATAACGTGTTTGCGGAGTTGGCTGCGCTTTACAGGGTGCCGCTCGGTAAGAAAATCTCATGGGAAGCGTACGGTGGTCCGTCCGCCGAACCGGCGCTGGGGCCGGTGACCTATATTCACCGGGCTTCGGCGGCGGAGTTGCCGATGGCTCCTCTAAGCCATCACCTGCAGGACTCGACCCACACCAGCTTCGGAGTGGTTACGACAGGATTCGTGATGGACCGGGTGAAGCTGGAAGCGTCCGCTTTCAACGGGCGCGAGCCGAACGAGCAGCGTTGGAGTATTCAGCTGGCGGCCCTCGACTCGTGGTCGGGTCGGGCGAGCATCGCTCCGGCGCGGAATTGGACCGCGCAGTACAGCATCGGACGGCTGGAGCGCCCGGAGGCGCTGGAGCGGGGCAGCCAGTGGCGGCAGACTGCCTCGGCGGAATACAACCGGCCGTTGCATGAAGGCGGTTGGGCGACCTCGATCGTATGGGGGCGCGTGCACAAGATCGCGACCGACATTAATCTCAATAGCTATTTGCTCGAGTCAACGCTGAATTTCCGGGAACGTAACTACGCATTTTCGCGGCTGGAACTGGTGGACAAGGACGAATTGTTTCCTCAGGCCGCGGTTCTCTCGACTTCCCGCATTGGAGCTTATACGTTCGGAGGGGTGCGGGACCTTATCTCGAATAGGGCCTGGCAGATGGGGCTTGGAGCGGATATGACGATCTATTCGAAGCCCCCCGTGCTCGATGCAAGTTATGGGAAACAGCCGGTGTCCTTTCAGATTTTTCTGCGGCTTCGTCCGGCGAGGATGTCGGGACACCATTCGCATTGACAGCCCTTATATCCAGCTTACAATGGGCTGAAAGAGAAGGTTACCAACGGTTTAACCGTAAAATAATTTGTAAGCCGTCCTACATTTCGCGCGAGATAATCTGCCATGGCGCGATCCATCAAAACACTCCGCACAGTACAGTGGGCGATGTTGCTCAGCATCCTGCTGTACGCCGGCGTGGGAGAGATTTTGGGGCCGAGAATCCGCCACCTGGAGCCCGCGCTGAGCGGAGTTCTCAGTACGCTGGCTGTGGGGATTGTGGGAACCATCTTCGTGGTGCGCCGTACCCTGGTGTTTCGGGCCGCGTCGACCTTGGCGACGCAACCTGAGGACAACGTCAGCCTCAAGCAGTGGAAGACGGGCTATATCGCCACCTACGCTCTCTGTGAAGCGCTCGCTTTGTTTGGCCTGGTGCTTCGCTTCCGAGGGTCGGAATTGCAGCAGAGCTTGCTGTTCTATGTCGGGGGGTTCGTGCTGCTGTTCTTTTTCCGGCCACGGCGGCCTGCGGTGCAGCCTAGTTCTTAAGCATCTCACAATCGAGAGAGTTTCCCTCAGGGGCTGAAGCCCGCGTCGTTGCTGGGCTAAACGGCACGGCTGAAGCCGTGCCCTTTCAAAACTATTTTCTGCAAGCGGCCGTTCTTCCCCCTCGCACCGCAAATTCAATGCTGGATAGATCAATCAGGGAAGGACGGCTTTCCTGGCAGCGGGCAGCCAGGAGTCGGACAGCCGAAGGCGGCTGTCCCCACAAAATCCAGAGATCAGCCGATGTGACAGCTGGCGAGGCCGCGCTTCTCCAGATATTGCTGGTGATAGTCCTCCGCTGGATAGAAAGTCACGGCAGGAACAATCTGCGTGGCGATCGGCTTGGAGTAGCGATGAGCCTTCTCGAGTGCTTCTTTCGAAGCCAGCGCCTGTGCCTGCTGCTCGGGAGAATGAAAGAAGATCGCGGTGCGGTATTGGGTTCCCCAGTCCGGTCCCTGACGGTTGACCTGAGTGGGATCGTGGTTCTCCCAGAAAACCTTTAGCAGGTCTGTGTAGGGAATTTTTGTGGGATCGAATTCAACTTCGACCGCTTCGGCGTGGCCGGTGCCGTCGGTACAGACCTCTTTATAGGTCGGATTTTCGGTATGGCCACCGATGTATCCTACTCGGGTTGAGGTTACGCCGGGCAACTGGCGGAAGGTGGCTTCTACTCCCCAGAAACATCCTGCTGCGAATGTGGCTTTGTCCATTTGAGTAACTCCACAGTTAAAATCTTTTACCACAGAGGGCAGGGAGGATCACAGAGGAACCCCGCTGAACTATCCACATTCTCGCTTAATTGGATTCAGAAAGGCCAGAAAAGTCACAGGCTTGCAAAAGGCTGGTGAATACCTCTGCCGGGCAATTGACGGCATCAGCGAATCCGGGTAGAGTCCGGTCAGGGTCGTTCCGTAGGATGTCTCCTGTGCCAACCAGCCAAATCCATCCCAGATCCGGGGCTGTCCACCACGCTGCACTGTTGGTGGTGCTTTTCTGCGCTCAGGCCGCGCTGGCCGTCTCGACCTTCGCGCCACAACTGCGATTGGGGTATCGCACCGGGGACCAATGGGAGCCTGCGATTGCCGCCGATGGACATGGGCACATTTACGTGCTTTATCCGCAATACGGGTCTGTGCCGGGATGCGCGACTTGCACCGCTCCTTCGATGAACCTTCTCATCAGCGACGACAACGGGGGATCGTGGCATGGGTCCAGGCCGGTGCTTCCTTTCCCGACTGGGCAGTTTGATCCGCAGATCGTGGTCGATCCAGTGGATCGGCAGACGGTGTATGTCTCCTGGCTGCAGAATAATAAGCGGGATATTGTGGTGGCGCGATCGCTCGACTATGGGCGCAATTGGTCTTTCTCATGGGCGGAGCGCGGGCGGGAAGAAACGGACAAGCCTGTGTTGACCGTCCGTGGCGCGGATGTGTACGTCGGTTTCAACCGGGAAGAGAAGTTTCTGGTTGCGGCTTCGCACGATGCGGGGCAGACGTTCAGGCTAGCCTTGGTCAATCCGAACGCTGAGCGGGGATCGTCGCTCGCCGGGGGAGCGACCATTGATTCCTGGGGAAATGTCTTTTTCGGGTGGACGGCATACGCAAGACAGGAGATGCGGACTCGCGCCGTGAGTGTCTTTATCAGCCGCTCGTCGGATGGCGGAAGAAGCTGGAACACTTTGCTTCTGGACCAATCCAGCGCCCCCCCGGAGTGTGAGGCCGAGGGCTGCGGGAACGGTTTCCTGGGAGCACAGATCGCGCTGGCATCGGACACAGCGGGCGCGCTTTACGCATTGTGGAATGCAGGCGCGGCGAACGGCGGGCCGGAGCGGATCTACTTTTCCTCCTCCACGTCAGGCGGGGCGACGTGGTCGGCGCGCAGCAACGTTTCGGTTGCGGCCCGGGAGGTGGAACATGGGTTTCCCGCGATCGCTGCTGGCGCGCCCGGGGATGTTCGCATCGCATGGATGGATGCGCGGTTGAGCGAGACGGGGCATCCTGAGCACCGGCTATGGAATACTTTCTATCGCTCATCGACGAACGGCGGGGCGACCTGGTCGGATGAGGCGAGACTCTCTGGACCGGTGCGAAATTACGATTACATCCTCTCCACCGGATTCCGCTTTCCCTTCGGGGACTATTTCGGTCTGGCGATCGACAGCGAGGGCAATACCCACGCCGTGTGGGGTGAAGGACGGGACTATAAATCCCCTGGGTCGATCTGGTACACTCGCGGCCGATAATCAGTTCAATCCAAACAGTAATCTGACGGAGGTTCCATGCACTTCCTGGGAGTGAACCTTTGGGCCGTCCTCGTCTGTGCTGTCGCCACTATGGTCCTCGGCTTCTTGTGGTATTCACCGGCGTTGTTCGCCAATCCATGGATGAAGTTGATGGGCTACGATCCGAACGACAAAGCGAAGATCGCGGAGATGCAGAAGAGCGCCGGACCTTCGTATTTCATGTCGATGATCGCGAGCATCCTGGCGGCGTTTGTGCTGGGGAAATTGATCGCAGTTGCCGGCTTCTCCACGGCGATCGATGGACTGAAGATTGGGCTGGTGGTGTGGCTCGGCTTTGTGACTACCGTGCAGTTCACGAATGCCCTGTTCAGCCGACAGCCGTTCCGGCTGTACATCATCAATACGGGATATCAGTTGGTGTGTTACGCGGTGATGGGGGCGATTTTGGGGGCTTGGCGGTAAGGTAGACGGCTTACGCGATCGCGGCCGTGGATCGCGAACTTCAGGTGTAAAGTGTGGGCGTGAGATCTGCTCTTTCGCCCCGCTGGGGCTGAGTCGTTTGCCACTTTCACCCACGGCTTACGCCGGTGGGCTGCACTCTTATGCCGCTTCGCGGCTAAAACCGGCGCGTGGTGTCCACCGCAATTTTGAAGTTCTATTCCAGCTGCATGCCGCCGATGAGGTCGGCGATGCGGGTGAGGTGACGTTCTTTGCACCACTGTTCTACGCCGTCTACGATCTTCTCGGTGGCGCACGGGTCCCAGTAGCTGGCGGTGCCGATCTGGACTGCGGTTGCGCCGGCGAGCATGAATTCAATGACATCTTCCGGGGTAGAGATTCCTCCCATGCCAATTACAGGGATCCTTACGGCGTGGGCAGCGTCGTAGACCATCCGGACGGCGATGGGCTTGATGGCAGGTCCGGACAAGCCAGCGGTCACATTCGCGATGCGGGGCTTGCGCGTTTCCGGATCAATGGCCATGGCCACAAATGTGTTCACCAGCGACAAGGCGTCCGCGCCGGCTTCCTGCGCGACGTAGGCCATCTGCGCGATGCTCGTCACATTCGGAGAGAGCTTGACGATCAGCGGGCGTCGCGCCACGCGCTTGACCGTGGTCACGACCTCATCGAGCGAACGAGGGTCACTGCCGAACTGGATGCCACCATGCGCGGTATTCGGGCAGGACACGTTCAACTCGTAGGCGGCGATTCCTTCACCCTCGTTCAGAATCTCGATCGTACGCTCGTAATCTTCGCGCGCGTACCCAAAGACGTTGGTCATCACGACGATGTTCTTGAACTGGCGGAGGTGCGGTAGCTTCTCTTCGAGGAACGCCCGCGCGCCGATGTTCTGCAGGCCAATGGCATTCAGCATTCCGGCCGCCGTTTCCCAGAGACGCGGGGGAGGGTTGCCGATCATCGGCTCCACCGACAGGCCTTTCACCACGAATCCGCCAAGCTTGCTGAGCTCGACGACGTCTTCGAATTCGACTCCATAGCCGAAGGTTCCGCTAGCGGCTATGACGGGATTCTTCAGATGAATCCCCGCGACATTTACACTGAGATCGAGAGCCGGGCTCATGGCTGCTTTCCTTCAGTCGCTCCACGGTGGGGCGGCGCGAGCGCTTCGGTGAGAACACGTCCGACGGAATGGGTGGGAGCGTTGATGCCCAGCAGGGACGCCAGTGTCGGCGCGAGATCGATAGTTTCGATGTTGGTCCGATAGGTGCCCGCCTGGAACGGCAGCCCGTACAAGGCGAGAGGAACGTGGGTGTCGTAGTTGTACGGCGATGTGTGATCGGTGCCCCCGGCAGGGCCGACGGTGTAAATGTCGGGAACGCCCATGACGAACCAGCTTCCATGAGGAGAATAGCTGTTGAGATACTTGCGTCCGAGCGGAGTGTTGGGAGCCTCGCCCGCGGCTAGTTGTGACTTGGTATAGTAATCGCGCAATCCCCCCTGTTTCATCGCCTCTCCGACGGCGATCTCTGCGTCGCGTTCATGGACGTGAGCGGCGATGAATGCGTCCTGGTCCAGCCACGCAAGTGGGTAGTCGAGCTTCACGTACGGCGCGGGATGTCCCGAAAAGAACTTGGCGGTGATAGCGGCGTTGATCTGCTCTTCGACCTTGGATGCGCCAACATTCGTGGCGGGAATGTGCAGTTTCTTTACCGCATCAGGCAAGGACGAGACACCATGATCGGCAGAGAGAGCGATCCAGACGTCGGCCAAGCCGACCTGATGGCCGAGGAAATTGAAGAAGTCGGCCAGTTCGTGATCGAGGTCGAGCGCCATTTGCGCCATCTCGGGGGAATCGGGGCCGACGCGGTGGCCGAGGATGTCGTTGGGCGAGAGGCTGATCGCGAGAAGGTCGGTCGCCGGACCGCGGCCGACATTTTCGTACACAACTAATTCCTTGGCAAACTCGAGCTCGTATTCGTTGCCGAACGTGGTGCCGCCGACGACTTCGTAGAAACCGGCTTCGGAACCGTCTTTAGCTTTGCGGTGGCCAGTCGAGGCGAGAAGTTCGCCACGCGAATTCTTCCATTCACGGTCCCAATACTTCGACGGGCGGTTAGAGTTGAAATCCTGTACCCATCTTGGGAGATCGTTGCGATAGTAGGTGGAAGTGACCCAAACGCCGCTCTTTGGATCGATCCAATAGGCAGTATCTCCGGCAAATCCTGCCGGAAGAATGGCGCTGCGGTCTTTGAGTGAGACACTGAACACTCGGGCTTTCCCCTGGGTGGCCAGCTTCAGTTCATCGCCCAGCGTGTCGGCCATCAGATTGTGAGGGGAAGCACCGGCCCTGGCGTCAGGTAGGCCCACCAATTTGGTGTCGTCATCTTCGACCGATGTGACCATCTTCTTCTTTTTGGGATCCCACCATTCATTCGCGGCAATACCATGCCCGTTGCTGTAGGCGCCGGTGAAAAGGGTCGAGTGGCCGGGAGCAGTACGCGTATTGGCGTAGTTGTAATTGCAGTTGGGGAAGTAAGCGCCATGATCGAGCAGAAGACGAAATCCGGCATCGCCGAACTGGTCGTGGTAGCGTTCGAGATAGTCGCCGCGGAACTGATCGATGACGATGACGACGACGAGCTTGGGATGAGCGTTGTAGGCGGAACTGAAGCTGGGGACAGGTAGCCAGAAAAAGACTGAAAAAACGATCAGTGCGAACAGGGAGCGCAGTCTGATTGACCTGGGGGACGATCTCATAGCGACCGTAGTTTACACAGGCGTAGGGAATAAGCGAAAGGACGAATCAGGGCGTCAGCGCCGGGGTCACGCGGAAGTCAACCTGGGCATAATCTTGAAGGATTTGCGCCACCGCGTACGATCGCCACGCCTGCGACTTACGCTCGTTTCAGAGACGGCAAGAATCGAGAGTGGCCTGTTCCGTTCTGACTGGCCCTTGCTCACGATTCTCAGCAGCGCGGCCACCCCGATACCCAGAGCGAATGCGAGAGCGACGAAATACCAGAGGGTGGGAAATCCGAGAACAAAAATCAGCGCACTGCCGGCGGCGAAAAGCAGGCCAACAAATCCGCCACCGAAGGAAAGCTTGTGCATGGTGATGCCGGGATGGCGTTTCTCTGCCATGGAAATACCTCTTGTTGTCTTATCATTTCACCGGGCCGGATACCAGGCAAGCAATTGCCGCTTACCGCGAAAGGCATCAACCACGAAGGACACGAAGGAGCACGAAGGAAAATGGGCGCCGGTCTGACTTCGTGATCTTTCGTGTCCTTCGTGGTTAATGAAGTTGCATGCGTGCATTCCGCTCTGCTTTTCCGATACAGTATTAAATTCCCATGCTCGATTTGAATTTCGTTCGCGAAAACCTGCCATTGGTCGAGGAGAAACTGCGCCAGCGCGGCATGGATCCGGCTGCGGTGCTGAAGGACTTCCGCGAGGTCGATACGCAGCGGCGGCAAGCCATCACTGAGGCAGAGACAAGCAAGGCGCAACGCAATAAGGCGTCCGAAGAAATTGCCAAGCAGAAGAAAAGCGGGCAGGACGCCAGCGCAGCGATGGCGCAGACAAAGGAACTGCGGGAGCGAATTTCTGAGCTGGAAAAGACGGCTACTGACCTCGACGCGCGGCTGCGCGAGATTCTGGCCGGGATTCCCAATCTGCCTCACGCGAGCGTTCCGGTTGGGCACAGCGCCGATGACAACGTAGAAGTCCGACGCTGGGGCGCGCCACCGAAGTTTGATTTCACGCCCAAGGCGCATTGGGATCTGGGGCCCGATCTAGGCATTCTTGATCAGGAACGCGCCGTGAAGCTCACGGGCGCGCGATTTGCTGTGTACTGGGACCTGGGGGCGAAGCTGGAACGGGCTTTGGCAAACTTCATGCTCGACCTGCACACGCGCGAGCACGGATATACCGAGGTTCTTCCCCCTTACCTGGTGAATTCCGACTCGATGTATGGCACGGGGCAACTGCCAAAATTTGCCGCTGACTCGTTTCGCGTGCCGCATGGAGAAAAAGATCTGTGGCTGATTCCGACATCGGAAGTGCCAGTCACCAATCTGTTTCGTGACGAAGTGCTCGATCCGTCGCGACTGCCCATCTCACTTACGGCATATACACCGTGCTTCCGCAGCGAGGCGGGCTCGTATGGGAAGGACGTTCGCGGAATTATCCGGCAGCATCAGTTTCAGAAAGTGGAACTGGTGAAGTTTGTGCATCCGGAACACTCTTACGCGGAGCACGAGAAGCTGACGCGCAATGCGGAGGAAGTTTTACAGCGACTCAGCCTGCATTACCGCACCGTGGCGCTCTGCACGGGCGACATGGGAGCGTCGTCGGCCAAGACGTACGATATTGAAGTCTGGCTGCCGGGACAGCAACTGTACCGCGAGATTTCGTCGTGCTCGAATTTCGAGGCTTATCAGGCGCGCCGGGCGAATATACGGTTCCGTCCAGAGGGCAAGAACAAGACGGAATTTGTACATACACTGAACGGCAGCGGACTGGCCGTCGGCCGGACCTGGGTCGCGATTGTAGAGAACTATCAGCAAGCCGACGGCAGCGTGATGATCCCGGAGGTGTTGCGGCCTTATATTGGCGCAGAGAAGATTACACCGAAGAGCTTCTAGCTCCTGGGTGCCAGCGTCCAGCAAAACCACAGCGCCAGTTGCGGCCGGAAGCTAGTAGCTAGTAGCTTCTAGCTGGAGCTAGTAGACTTGCAGAGAGCAGAAATCACGACCGCGGTGCCCGGCGCTTCCCTGCCCATGAACGCCATCTGGCGAACAATTCGCTCGTACATTCTGTGGCAGCACGAGCGGGGCACACTCCATTACGACATCATGGTCACGCTGATCCTGATCTTTATTTTTTTCTCGCCGGCCGTAATCAAGTTCAATGACAAACCTGTCGCGCGCAATCCGCATCCGACTGAAGTAGTGGTCACTTCGGATACGGAGGGACGGCTGATTTATCAGGTCACCGCCAGCGCCGTCAGGCCGGGCGACGGCCGATCTGTGCGGGAGCAGTTGCTGGATACCATCGAACCGATTTCGGGCGCGGTTTCGATCATCAGTTATGAGCCTGTTTCGGACCATAAGGGCAACGTACAGAGCTACCGGGTTGTGGCCAGACGGGAGTAACAGAGCCCGCGGCCAGGGCTCGATTGGATCTCCGAATGAAACTTCGCTCCCTTATCCTTCCAGCGGCAATTGTCAGTGGCGCGTTCTCGGTTTCATGGACGAGCTCGGCGGAGCGCATGGCAACAACTGCATCCAGCTTCGACTGCAGTTTTCATTACGCCGCCGCGGCGACTGCTCCCCAGACGAATGACGATCCGGCTGCATTGCAAGCCATTCTCAAAAGGATGGACGCGGTTGCGGCCAGTTTCCGCACGGCGCAAGCCGAGTTCGAATGGGACAACTACCAGAAGGTGATCGACGAGATTGTTGACGTTCAGGCCGGCAACATTTACTACCGGCGCGCCGGCAAAGAGATCGAGATGATGGCCGATGTCAAGAAAGCCGGAACCAGCGCCGCCACACTGAAGCCGGAGCCGAAGTACGTGCTCTTCAGCGAAGGAAAGATTCGCATGTACCAACCTAAGCCGGATCAGGTGACGGTCTACGATTTGGGGAAAGATCGCGCCGATCTCGAGAGCTACGTGGTGCTGGGCTTTGGGGGCAGTGGGCAAGAATTGCAGAAGACGTTCGACGTGAAGTATCAGGGGACCGAGACAATCAATGGCGTCGCTGCAGCGAGGCTGGAGCTGACACCCAAGTCGGAACGAGTCCGAAAGAACTACAACCGTATGATTCTGTGGATCGATCCCGATAAGGGCATCTCGGTGCAGCAGGAGTTTTTTACCCCGCAGGGGGATTACCGTCTGTGCAAGTATTCGTCCATCAAGCTGAACGAGAAGATCGACAACGATGTTTTCAAGCTGAAGACGACGGGCAAGACCCAAACCCTCTCGCCGCGAGGTTAAGAGATTGAAAACAAAGGGAAAGAAAATAGTTCTTGGATTTATACAGCGAAAGATATACTGACCGAACCTCTGTAGGATTTATTCATGGCCAAGGTTTTTACGATTACTGTCCCTCCTAAGCTGGGAAATAAACGCCGCGAACGCACTTCTGATCCTCGTTACGTCGATGGACAACGTCTGCTGGTCGAGGCCATGAAATATCTGGCGCAGGCGGACCCGGTGCGGAACCGGTCAGCGATCGAGTTGATCTCCGAGCACGTCCGGACGCGGTTCCGGATGAGCGACTCGCCGCTGGGGTAGAAGGCCAGTTATTCACCTACCCAACGGTGAAGCGATAGATCCTTCAGCGGGTGGCCACACGAGAAAATGGAAAGGGCGGCACTCTTGCCGCCCTTTTGTTTTGAGCCTCCCGCTCAGAATGTGTACCTTGCTCCAAGCTGCATCACACGAGGCTTAAAGAGAGTATTGATGAAGTTGCCGAAACTGGAGGGGCTGTCGGTGTAGTTGTTTACATTCTGTATATTGCCGGCATCGAAACGGACCGAATTGGTCACGTTGAACACTTCCCAGCTCAGTTTGAAGTACTGGCTCTCGGTAATCTTCCATGCCTTCGACAAGCCCATGTCGATATTGAACGATCCCGGTCCGCGCAGTTCATTGCGCTGCCCTGATTCTCCCGGATACGCATCACGGAACTGCTGAACCGCCGAGGTCGGATTCTGGAACACATTCGGACCGGTGCCGCCTCCCGCCTGGGCCACAATAAATTGTCCCGTCTTCGGTTTTTGTCCGACCAGTATCGCGTTGGATTCGAGATCCCAGTTGGTGGGCCAGCTATAAAACGGATATACGGAGAATGGATATCCGGTTGACCAACGCCATAGACCTGAGATCTGCCAGCCGCCAATCAACGCATCCCCTAACTTGCTCATTCCTCCACCAAACCGTTTGCCCTTCCCGACGGGGAGCTCATAGACCCAGTTGGCGTTGACTGCATGTGTAGTGTCAAAATCCGAGGGA
The DNA here is from genome assembly GCA_035279505.1 of Candidatus Sulfotelmatobacter sp. Classification (GTDB taxonomy): domain Bacteria; phylum Acidobacteriota; class Terriglobia; order Terriglobales; family Acidobacteriaceae; genus Sulfotelmatobacter. The sequence continues at coordinate 11,820 of DATEHP010000002.1, forward strand.
GCGCGCAGTTGGCCAGGTGACCATGCATTGATGATCTGGCTGGAAAATCCAAGGCCTTCAAAAACACTGATTCTTTCAGCGTTAGAGCCGATATCGATTGACTTTGAGTATGTGTAATTCAGGTCAAAACTCAAACCACCCGAGTGGTGTCGGAGGCTGAGCTGTCCGGAGTTGTAAGAGCTATTCCCGATGCTCGACCACGAATCCAAAGACGAGTATTGCGGCGACCAGAAGGCATAACCTGTGGTTTGACCGTTGATCGTAGCGCATGCCGGGAAACATTCATTCGCCGCGGTTAGTCCGGAGTATCCAGGAACATCAAGATATGCCAGAGAAGTTGTTTCATTCGCTGCTTGCGCGGAGAGGCCGCTGTTGCAGGAGTACATATCGTAGATCGCCTGGGTAGATGTGAAGGTTGCGATTCCTCCAGCATTAGGAGCGCAATTGTTGATATATCCCTTGTTGGTTGCGTTAGGACCCGCCAGTGGGAACAAGTTTTCCCAATAAGGGATGGGAGCGACGCTACCTATATCGGCCCCTTGCCAGTACTGCTTGGCCAGAGCCGTGGCGGCCTGGTAGTAGGTCGTCCCGGATTTCGGGTCTCTCAGGTTGGCTGGCTGGGCGAGGTCGATTTCCTCCAGTAAGCGGTGCGCGTATCGTCCGACGAAGGCGGTCTCAAGCACAAAGCCGTGGCCGAGGTCTCGTGTCAACGAGAAGCTCAGAACGTGAGAATAGGGTGTTTTCAACTTGTCGTCGAGTCCGAAACCGATTCCAAATGCATACGGAAATGTAACCGGGAATGAACCGGAAGGCGCAGAAAACGTAAGGGGGCAGGGTGCCGTGGGACAGGATGAGGTCGTTGTAAAGCTTGTGCTTGGGATATTGTTCAAACCAGTGAAGCGGGCGGCCCCATCGGTAGTCTGGACCCCGGCAGGATTGGAGATGGAAGAGGTCAGTCCGAATGCGCCTTCTCGATCAAACGTGCTGCTGATGCCTTCCCCAAAATGATCGAAGTACATGCCATAGCCGACCCGAACACTCGTTTTGCCCGGACCACCCCAGAGTTTGTGGCCAAGCCCCGAATCTCCGCTGGGTGAATAGGCGATGGCAAGGCGGGGCGCCAAGTTGCGGTAGTCCCAGTTCCAGTATGGTTTGCCGTGATTTGCGTTGCCGCCTAGGGCAAACTGGAGATTGTTGTCATAGATAGGATTCCCGCCGGAATCCGTGCCCACCTGAGGGAAGTAGCTTGCACCCTGGTATGCCGCCTTTCCGCGATTGATGAACCAGTCGTGTGCACTGGTGAGCGGCTGAACCTGAGTGCCATTGGTCTCGTAGGGTGGCTGCAGAAGGGAATAACGGAGGCCAAAAGTCAGGGTTAAGTTTGGGCGAGCGCGCCAGGAATCCTGCCCATACCACTCCCACTCCCAGGAGCGGAAGTGGCGGTTGATCAGGGCGCCCTCTGCGAGTGGATTCAGACTTTTGTCCAAATTGTAGTTTGAGTCCACCTCTGAAATCAGACCCGCCAACGCCGTAACTGCCACGTTGTAGGAGGATGCAAAGTCGGAAGAAACGGCTGGCAAGCCCTGGCTGACCCCGTATTTGCTGGCTGGATCAAGGCTAATATTAATGTTGTGGGAAGGATCACTTGTGTTCGCAATTCCTGCATTGGCCAGCCAGTCAGGGTTGGTCGAGGCGGTAAAGAATGAGGTGTAATTGGATGCTCCTACGTTATCAACCTTCCTTAGATTGACACCGAACTGCAGCGCGTGTTTGCCGTGCTGTTTGACCACATCGTCCACGAAATTAAAAACCGGCACGTGACGCGCACTTGTCTTGGTAAACGCGTTGATATCGTCGAAAAAGCGGAAGTGGACAAAATGCTGGTCCTGCAAGCCACGGTCTTCATAGGCCTGGCGGATATAGCCAAAACGGAAGTTGTTGATCCATGAGTTGCTAAGGGTCGAAGTGAAACCTGCGGTTATGCCTTTGCTGGTGACTACCTCCAGAGTCGAGCTTGGTTGGGTGGGGAACTGTTGCGGGCCGGCCGCATTGTGCTCTCCATCCTGCACGGCACGCAGAAACAGGTGCTCGCTTCCATTGGCGGTAAGGTTGTAATCCAGTTTGGCCACGAACATGTTGAGATTGTCGGGGGCGGGAGCGGAAAACGTGTATCCGACAGTGTTGTATCCGTCACCCGCGCTGCTGCTATTACCATGCGGATATTGCTGGAACACGTCCGTCACATACGGATTCGCGCCGGGGAATGATCCGATGTGCGCCCCGCTGCTATATGTGCAACTGCCGATGGATGAGCAGTTCTGATCCAGACCCGCCAACTGCGCAGGACTAAGCCTTTCCACTCCAGAGGCCGGACAGTTCGAATCGGTCGGGTCACACGGGTAATTGATGAAGCCATTTCTCAGGTCGTCGCTGGGAACAGTCCGAATTACGGACTGGTCCTCTCGCTTTCTCATACCCTCGAAGCTCAAAAAGAAAAACAGCCGGTCTTTCTTGATGGGGCCGCCGAGGAATGCTCCATACGTATTGCGAAGCACGAACGGGGCGCGGTTGGGAAGCCCGCCAGAAATCTGCGATGCCTTGATGAACCAATCGTTGGCGGCGAAGGTAGGACGATAGTACTCATAAGCGCCGCCGTGGAAACTATTGGTTCCGCCCTTAGTCACGAGAGCGACCTGTCCTCCCGACGAACGGCCGGAGTCCGCGTCAGAGTTGGCGGTGGTTACGCGAAACTCCTCCAGCGAATCCAGGGGAACACGCAGAGATCCTTGCAGCCGGCCGGTGGCTTGGTCATTGTCGTCCACGCCGTCGAGGGTCACGTTGGTCTGGTCGCTGCGGCCGCCGTTTACTGATCCGGCGCGGCTGTCTACATCGAAGCCGCTAGCCGTCGTGCTGTTGACCTTGTCGAGGTTGTTGCCTGTAAAAGTGACGCCAGCCTGCAAGGTCAGGATGCTGGTGGGCTCACGGCCTTCGAAGGGCAGAGACTGAATCTGTTGGGAATCAAAGGCGTGCCCCATTGAGGCATTGTCGGTATTGACGAGGTTGGCAGTCGCGTTGACCTCGACGGTCTCTATTCCTCCAGCTACTTGCACAGTTACATTGACAGTGGCAGGTGTGCGCACCAAGAGCTGAATGCCGGTCATTTTTACGTTTGCGAACCCACGCGCCTTTACCATGACTTCATAGGTTGCGGGTGGCAACTCTAGAAATTGGTACTCACCCTGAGAGCCGGTCGTGGCGTTGCGCGACAAACCGGTGGCCGGATCGCTGAGGGTGACCGCCGCTCCAACCACCACCGCACCCTTGGAATCAGAGACGGTACCGCGCAAGGAAGTTGTTGCAGATTGTGCAAAGACGAGCGCGCTGAGCGCGATGAAAGTCCCAATCAAAATAGCCAGTTGCCACGAGCGAGAACGCATGGAAATCCCCCTTCGCCGCCAACGCGGCCCTATTCCAATCACGTTTGCCCAGGAAACTGAGAGAGCACGGGAACCCTGGGAAGCCCTGATGGGGCGCTATTGTGCTCC
>DATEHP010000003.1:0-2832 GCA_035279505.1 Candidatus Sulfotelmatobacter sp.
TTCGATCTCCAGATATTTGCCGACAAACTCGAGCTCGCTCTGCAAGGTGATCTCGTTCTCGCGCCGTTCGAGGGCCATACGCAGCAAGTCGCCGAGGCTGACCAGCAGATGGCTCGCAGCCTCGACGTCTTCCTGCATCAGCACTCCAATGGTGTGGAGACTGTTGAACAAAAAATGCGGATGTAACTGGCTCTTAAGGTTCTCAAGTTCGGCATGGGAGAGCTGCGTCTCCAGTTGCGCCGCTCGAGTCTGACGCTCCATAGCAGCCTGGTAAAAGTGGATCGACTGATACAGCCCCACAACTAACCAGTATGTAAGCACGCCAGTGAAGCTCATCGACAGAACACTGACTGTGAACGTCGGGAGAAGGCGCAGCGCACCAGGATCGGTTATGCGAAAAACTGACTGCAGAAGTTCACGGCTGAGAAAGTATTCGGTGACCGATCCCAGGGGGGCCATCATAAACGACGTGACCGTGTGGATCGCTATATGAGGTACAAACCTCGGCCCCGTCAACGGGAACCGTTTTGCCAGAGCAATCACGAGCGGTGTGCACGCCGCCCATACGTTCCAGTAAACGAGTTCGATCGTACCCACGATCACCCAGCTGACGTGCCCGCCGTGAACCTTCGCCACCACGATCTCCCGCACCGTGAACAACAGTCCTACAATCGTCCACGCACACAGGATCAAAATCCATCTCGTCCGTCCCATATCTGGTGTGGCCTGCAGCAATAGGTGTGTCAACCCTTCCGGCACGGATTATAGCGGAACCCTCGAAGAGGACATCACTGAGGACAGACCGCTTGTCTCACCTCGGACGCCGCATGTCACTTTTCCTGCAAACACTGGTTCTTCGCGGCATATGTTCCATACCCGCTAACCCAGTATCCACAGGAGTTGCTATGAGCAAGACCGCAATTACCTCTCCGGAACTCACGCCGCCGGTCTGCCCATTTTCTCAGGCGATCGAAGTCGGTGGTTTCCTCTACTTCAGCGGACAGGTCGGCCAAGACCCCGCCACTGGCAAGGTCGTCGAGGGGGGTATTGCGGCCGAGACAGAGCGCATCTTCCAGAATCTCTCGGCGGTTCTCAAGGCGGCCGGCAAGGGTTTCGATCACGTTGCGTGTGCCCGCGTGTTTCTCACGAACATGAGTGACTACGTCGCGATGAATGGCATCTACGCAAAGTATTTTAGTCCGCCCTTTCCGGCCCGCACAGCGATCGGGGTGGCCGCGCTGCCGCTCGGGGCCTGCGTTGAAATCGACCTTGTCGTCAAGGCTTGAGGCCAGACACGGAGGATGATCTCATGAAGTACGCATTTCAAATCGTCGATGTTTTCAGTTCGACGCCGTTCGGCGGTAATCAACTGGCGATTCTGCTTGACGCGGCCAGCATTTCGACCGAGGGCATGCAAAAGATTGCTCGCGAATTCAATTTCGGCGAGACGACTTTCGTCCTGCCGAAGAACGATTCTGCGAACAACTTCCGGGTGCGCATCTTTACGCCTCGGGTGGAGCTCGATTTTGCGGGACATCCCTCGGTCGGCACAGCCTGTGCTCTTGTGATGAAACAGCACGTACGGCTTAGTGACCCAGTCCGGCTCATCCTGGAGGAGAATGCCGGTCCCGTGACGGTTGATGTCGCTCAGCGAAACGGGGGATTCCACGGCAAGTTGACGCTATCGGGGAAGATCGATACGCCGACCGGCGCACCTTCTCCGGCTGAACTCGCCGCCGTACTATCCGTCGAACCCGCCGAGGTGAACCAAGCCTTTTTTGCGGGCGCCGGTGTTCCATTCTGTTTTGCGCAACTGAACTCGAACGAAGTGGTTGATCGGGCGGCGATTAATCGGACGGCCTGGGTAGCAACGCTCTCACGAGCGTGGTCTCCCCACATCTTCTTCTTCGCTGGAGATCTACGGGATGGCGGCAAGCTCTATGCACGCATGTGGGCGCCCGCGCTGGGCATCGAAGAAGATTCCGCGACGGGCGCCGCCGGCGCCGCCCTCGTCGGCGCCATGGCATCGAAGCAAGATTTTGGCGGGACGGCCTATCGTCTTTCGATCCAGCAAGGCGTCTCGATGGGGCGCCGCAGCGAAATCGAAGCGGAGGCGCGTAAGAGCAGAGGCGTCGTAACCTCTGTCAGCGTTGGTGGCGCCGCGGCCCACATCGCAAGCGGCGAAATCGAGGTGCCGCGGTCCGCGCTTGTGTCTTAGACCGTCCCTAGAGCCTTCAAATGCAAATACTGATAGTGGGCATCGGCGCCTTAGGCGGAACAATTGCGGCGCGTGCCATCCGCACAGGACTGCCCGTGCGGCTTGCGACTCGCAACACCGATTCCGCGAAGGCATTGCGCAGATCGGGCCTGCGAGTGTCCGGCATCGGAGGAGAGGTAAGGGCAGATGTTATCAACGTTGCCGCAATTGAGGACTACGGAAAGGGCGACCAGTTTGACCTGATCCTGCTCGCCACCAAAGCGCAGGACGCGCTGGAAGTCGCGCCCCATGTGGTGGGCCTACTTGCCCCCGAAGGGGTCATATTGCCCATACAGAATGGCGGCGTTGCACGGGCGCTTGCTGATCGTCTGGGCGAAGATAAGATCCTTGGTGGATTCTCAAATCTTGGTGCCACGATGGTAGAACCCGGCGTCTACGAGCAGAAGAATGCAGGGCATCTGCTGATAGGCGACCTCGCTGGTGGTGTCAGTGAGCGCGTCGAGCGGGTTGCGCGCGTCTTAGGTCGAGCGATTGAGGTCAAGGTATCTTCAAACCTGACCGGTGCCATCTGGTCGAAACTCCTGATCAATTGCTCGGTTACAACCCTCGGCGCG
>DATEHP010000004.1:0-14545 GCA_035279505.1 Candidatus Sulfotelmatobacter sp.
GCTGCAGTTGAGAAGCGCCCCTATGTTCTGCAGGACGCGGTTCCTCTTCTGCAGAAGGTGAAGTACGCCAAGTTCGACGAGACCGTCGAAGTCACCCTTCGGCTGGGAGTCGATCCCAAGCACGCCGACCAGATGGTCCGGGGCACCGTCGTTCTGCCGCACGGCCTGGGCAAGTCGAAAAAAGTTCTGGTTATCGCAACCGGCGACAAGATCAAGGAAGCCGAAGCCGCGGGTGCCGATTTCGCAGGCGGCGAAGAGATGGTCGAGAAGATCACTAAAGAGAATTGGACCGACTTCGACGCGCTGATCGCCACCCCCGACGTGATGAAATCCGTCGGACGTCTCGGTAAAGTGCTGGGCCCCAAGGGCCTGATGCCCAATCCGAAGACCGGCACGGTGACCTTCGACGTGGGTAAGGCAGTTCAAGAAGTGAAAGCCGGCAAGGTCGAGTTCCGTACCGACAAGACTGCACTCGTACACTGCCCCGTCGGAAAGATTTCATTTACACCCGACAAACTGATTGAGAATGCCACGGTGCTGATCACGAGCGTGATCAAGGCCAAGCCGACGGTGGCCAAGGGTAAGTACATCAAGGGTTGCTATCTGAGCTCGACGATGGGCCCGGGGATTTCCCTGGACGTGACTCCGATCGAGGCAGCGGCGAAGGCCTAGGGATTCATGTGGGACAGCCGCCTTCGGCGGTCCGCGTTGCGGAGCAATGCTGAAAAGTATCGAGACTCATAAGATTCGAGGAATTGACCAATGGCGGTTACTAGAGCGAAGAAGAAGGAACAGGTCGAGAAGCTGAGCAAGGACCTGAACAATGTTTCCAACATGGTTGTTGCGACCTACACCAAGATGACCGTTGCCCAGGACTATGAGTTGCGCAAGGCTCTGCGCGGTGCGGGCGCCAAGTACCAGGTCGTCAAGAACACCTTGGCCGAAAAAGCAGCCAAGGGCACCAAGGTCGAAGGAGCGCTAAAGGATCTAGCAGGAGTGACCTCGATCGCCTACACCACCGGCGATCCGGTCGCCATGGCCAAGGCGCTCACGAAGTACGCCAAGGACGCGCCGGAATTCACCTTCAAGATTGGTGTCGTTGAAGGCCGCGTCATCAACATTAAAGAGATCGAAGCGCTGGCCACGATGCCGTCGAAGGAAGAACTGATGGCGAAGCTCCTGTTCCTGATCAACGCCCCGGCGCAGCGCCTGGTCACGGCAATGGGCGCGGTAGGCCGCAACCTGGCGGTAGTTGTCGACCAGGGTGTGCAGCAGAAGAAGTTCAAGGAAGCCTAAAGAGGCAAAGATTGTGTGGGGACGGCCGCCTTCGGCCGTCCAGCGAGCGCAGCGAGCGTGGTTTTGACTGCTGCAAGAAAGTTTGGTTGTCTACAGTTCAGGGGTTGCGCGGTCCCTTCCAGACGTTGTCTGGCGCGAGGAAACGGACCTTGGTCGCACTGGAAACCTGGCCTGCGGGTGACGAAAGCAAGAGAATAAATACTGGAGAATCAACATGGCGGATCTGCAACAGATTGAAGACTCGATCGTAGGTTTGTCGCTGCTGGAAGCGGCAGAACTGGTCAAGAAGCTGGAAACGCGTTTGGGTGTATCGGCGGCGGCAGCGGCTCCCGTGATGGTAGCGGGCGGCGGTGCGGCTGCAGGTGCAGGAGCGGCTCCGGCGGAGGAAAAGACCGAATTCACCGTCGTCCTCAAGGAAGTCGGTGCCAACAAGATCAACGTGATCAAGGCCGTCCGCGAAGTCACCAGCCTGGGCCTGAAAGAAGCCAAGGAACTGGTCGACGGAGCGCCCAAGAACGTGAAAGAGGGCATCTCCAAGGACGAGGCCGAAACCATCAAGAAGAAGTTCACCGAAGCCGGTGCTACGGTCGAAGTGAAGTAACAGAGTCTGATGTGATTCTGTGGGGACGGCCGCGTTCGGCCGTCCGCCGAGCGAAGCTTGGCCGGGTTTGTTGTTGTGGATTCAGCACCGGCGGCGGAAACTTGTTTTCGTTGCTCTGTGACCGGACAGCCGAGGCGGCTAGCCCACATTTCACCAAGTTCGGCAGTTCCAGGCTGCACTGTAAGTTGTGCAATAACGATTTTCCGGTCCGTTCCTACTTGTGAACCTTGGGCGGCGATGTTAGCATCTATATAACATCGCTTCCTAGGTACATCGTGCGCGAGCGAGTCTCGCGCGAGGAAGTTTCAGGCATGCTGCTCCGCGGGCAGGCGGGGCGGAAACAGGCCGAGATACTGGCGCGAAAGAGTTCAAATCAGAAATGGCGAAACGCCTTACAAGGCGTCTGCGGGAACCACTGTCCCTGCGGGCGCCCCGTCGTCTTTTAGGTTCTAAGTTGTTTCGGTTCTGCACATAGCCAAGTCCCGCGGGGCGGTACACGCCCCACATTCCGCGGTTTGAGCGCGACCTTCGGTTGCGCGTGAGATTGGGAGTTTCTTAACGATGAAAAATGCCTTCCGCAAACGCTTTGATTTTTCCAAAATACCGGCCACTATCCAGATCCCGAACCTGATCGAGGTTCAAAAACGTTCGTACGACCGCTTCCTGCAGATGGACAAGCTCCCGAGCGAGCGCGAAGACGGCGGCTTGCAGGCGGTGTTTCAGTCCGTCTTCCCGATCACCGACTTTCGCAACGTATCACAACTTGAGTTTGTGGATTACGCCATTGGTAACTGGGAGTGCAAGTGCGGACACCTCAAAGGTCTGCATCACCTTCGTACCACTTGTAAGAACTGCGGATCCACTGTCATCACCGATCCGTTCCACCCCGGCGAGGTGCTGTGCGGGAAGTGCGGCACCTACAACGCCAACACCCCCGACTTCTGCAACAAGTGCGGCGACCCGGTCGGCTTGCAGTTGAAATATGACGTGGCTGAGTGCGAAGAGCGCGGGATGACTTACTCCGCTCCGCTGAAAGTCACGATGCGTCTGACCATCTTCGACAAGGACGCTGAGACCGGCAACCGCTCCATCCGCGATATCAAAGAGCAAGAAGTATTCTTCGGCGACGTTCCCTTGATGACCCAGAACGGGACTTTCATCATTAACGGAACCGAGCGCGTGATCGTCAGCCAGTTGCACCGTTCGCCCGGCGTCTTCTTCGAGACGGCCAACAACCGTACGTACTTCCTGGGGAAGATCATTCCCTACCGCGGTTCGTGGGTCGAGTTTGAGTACGACCAGAAGAACGTGCTCTACGTGCGCATCGACCGCAAGCGCAAGTTCCTGGGCACGATCTTCCTGCGCGCCCTTGGTCTTCGCTCCGGCGAAGACATCCTGAAGACTTTCTACACCACGGACCGCATCGCGGTCCGCGATAAGAAGCTCTACTGGACGCTGGATCCGACAGCCGAGAAGCCGACGAACCTGCTCGGTATGAAGCTTGCGCACAGCATCAAGAGCAAGTCAGGCGAAGAGATTGCCCACTCCGGCCGCAAGATCAACGCTCAGGTTCTGAAGGAAATTCAGAAGGCAAAGATCACCGAGATTGAAGTCGACATTACTGACCTCGAAGGGGCATGGACGGCCGGCGACGTCGTGGACACGACGACCGGCGAAGTCATGCTCGAAGCCAACTCCGAGTTGACTGCCGACAAGGTCTCGAAGATTCTGGACTCCGGGGTCGTGGAAATGTCGCTCTTCTTCCCCGAGCGCGACGACGTGGGAACCGTCATCAGCCAGACGCTGAAGCGCGATTCGATCAAGACTCCGCAGGAGGCTCTGATCGAAATCTACCGCAAGCTGCGTCCCGGCGATCCGCCGACGCTCGATACGGCGACGGCTCTCTTCCACGGAATGTTCTTCGACCCGCGCAAGTACGACTTCTCGCGCGTGGGCCGCTTGAAGTTCAACATCAAGCTCTTCGAGAACCAGGAAGCGACCTCCCTCGAGAAGCGCACGCTGGATCCCGAAGATTTCTACGCGACCATCGCCTACCTGCTCAAGCTTCGCAAGAATATTGGGGCGGTCGACGACATCGATCACCTCGGCAACCGCCGTGTTCGCGCGGTCGGCGAGTTGATGGAGAACCAGTTCCGCATCGGCCTGGTCCGCATGGAACGCGCCATCAAGGAAAAGATGAGCGTGTACCAGGAAATGTCGACGGCCATGCCGCACGACCTTGTCAACGCCAAGCCGGTGATGGCAGCGATCCGCGAGTTTTTCGGATCGTCGCAGCTCTCGCAGTTCATGGATCAGACCAACCCGCTCTCCGAGATCACGCACAAGCGGCGCCTCTCGGCGCTTGGGCCGGGCGGTTTATCGCGGGAACGCGCAGGATTCGAAGTCCGCGACGTGCACCCTACGCACTACGGACGTATCTGCCCGATTGAGACGCCGGAAGGTCCGAACATCGGCCTGATCTCGTCGCTGAGCTGCTATGCCCGCATCAACGACTACGGTTTCATCGAGTCGCCCTACCGCAAGGTGAAGAACGGGCGCATCGTGGACTACGTCTCCATCGTGAATGTCGGCGACAGCGATTACAAAGTCGGCGATCACCTCGAGAAACACGAAATCGAGAAGATCAACGCTGAGCTGAAGGAGAAGCGGAAAAAACCGGCGCAGATTGATCCGTTTTCCTTCTACCTCTCGGCCTGGGAAGAAGATCGTCACACGATCGCACAGGCCAACGTGGAGCTCGACGACAAGGGCCGCATCGTGCCCGAGCTCGTCAACGCGCGTAAGGCCGGCAACTTCGTGCTTGTGAGCCGTGAGGAAGTCGATTACGTCGACGTCAGCCCGAAGCAGCTCGTGTCTGTCGCAGCATCGCTGGTTCCATTTCTTGAGCACGACGACGCCAACCGCGCGCTGATGGGCGCGAACATGCAACGCCAGTCTGTGCCGCTGCTCCGGGCGCAGGCGCCGATCGTCGGCACTGGAATGGAAGGTGTTACCGCGCGCGACTCGGGCGCAGTCGTTCTCGCCCGCCGCAACGGTATCATCGATTCGGTCGACTCCGAGCGCATCATCGTGCGCGTCGAAGGCGAACACCATCCCACCCAATTGTCGCGTGAAGTTGGAAGCGACATCTACCAGCTCACCAAGTTTAAGCGTTCGAACCAGAACACCTGCATCAACCAGAAGCCGGTGGTGAAGAAGGGGCAGCGCGTTCTGAAGGGCGAGATTATCGCTGACGGTCCTTGCACCGATCACGGCGAGCTGGCTCTCGGACGAAACGTCCTTGTCGCCTTCATGCCGTGGCGCGGCTACAACTTCGAAGACGCGATCCTGGTCTCCGAACGGATGGTCAAAGACGATTACTACACCTCGCTACACATCGAGGAGTACGAGATCGAAGCGCGTGACACCAAGCTCGGCCCGGAAGAAGTCACCCGCGACATTCCCAACGTCAGCGAGTCGATGCTCCGCAACTTAGACGAAGCGGGTGTGATTCGCATCGGCGCCAGCATCAAGCAGGGCGACATTCTGGTGGGCAAGGTTACGCCAAAAGGCGAAACCCAGCTCACGCCGGAAGAGAAGCTGTTGCGCGCGATCTTCGGCGAAAAGGCCGGCGATGTGCGCGATGCTTCGCTCTACTGCCCGCCGGGCATCGAGGGCGTCATCGTCGATGTGAAGATCTTCTCGCGCAAGGGCCAGGAAAAGGACGAGCGCGCCAAGGCCATCGAAGCCACACAGATCGCGAAGCTGGAAAAGAACCTCTCGGACGAAATCCGAATTCTGACCGACGAGCGGTTGAAGCGTCTCGACAACATCCTTGGCGGAAAGGAAGTGCAGGCGGACCTGCACGACGAGCGCACCAACAAGCGCCTGCTGACCAAAGGCACGATGCTGACGCGCGAGGAAATCGAGCGCATCTCGACTCGCAATCTAAAGCGGATCAAGTACGCCGACAAAGATCCGCGGGTGAACGAGCAGATCGACGAAATCGAGGAAATGACCTCGCGCCAGATCGACGTGCTCAAGAAGATCGTCAACGAAAAGAAGGACAAGCTGACCAAGGGCGACGAACTGCCGCCGGGCGTGATCAAGCTGGTCAAGGTTTACATCGCCATGAAGCGCAAGCTGAGTGTCGGTGACAAGATGGCCGGCCGTCACGGCAACAAAGGCGTCATCGCGCGCATTCTGCCCGAAGAGGATATGCCGTACCTCGAGGACGGAACGCCGGTCGAAATCGTCCTCAACCCGCTCGGCGTGCCTTCCCGTATGAACGTGGGCCAGATTCTCGAGACCCACCTCGGATGGGCCGGTTTCGCTCTGGGTGACAAAATCACGCGCTTACTCCAGGAGAACACGCGCACGGAAGCGATTCGCCGTGAATTGAAGTCCCTGTTCAAGGACTCCCAGCTCGCGGACATCATCTCCGACATGAGCGACGAGGAACTCGAATCCGTGGCTCCGACGCTCGCCAAGGGTGTCTTCATGGGATCGCCGGTATTCGACGGCTCCAAAGAAGGCGAGATCAAGGCGTTGCTCGAACACGCCGGACTGCCGACCTCGGGCAAGACGAATCTGCGCGATGGCATGACGGGCGAGAAGTTCGAACAGCCGGTCACCGTGGGCTACATCTACATGCTGAAACTGTCGCACCTGGTGGACGACAAGATTCACGCTCGTTCCATCGGGCCCTACTCACTCATCACCCAACAGCCGCTGGGTGGTAAAGCGCAGTTCGGCGGCCAGCGCTTCGGAGAAATGGAAGTCTGGGCGTTGGAAGCGTACGGTGCGGCGTTCATCCTGCAGGAGCTGCTGACGGCGAAGTCTGACGACGTCTATGGCCGAACCAAGATCTACGAGGCCATCGTCAAGGGCGAAGCCGCCATGGAGCCTGGCGTTCCGGAATCGTTTAACGTGCTGATTCGCGAGTTGCAGTCGCTCTGTCTCGATGTCGAGTTGATCAAGGCGTCAGAGAAGAAGCCGACTGCGAGCGCGGCGGCGGATTAAGAGCAGTGGCCAGTGGTCAGTGACCAGTGATCAGTTCTGGTCTCTCACGCTGGCCTGCACTCAATCATTCTGAAGCGAATCATGGCCGGCTGCGAAGCACCTGCGCAGCCAAGAGCCGAGTCGAGATACTGGCCACTGATCACTGATCCCTGGCCACTGGTTACCAGGTGCCGGCAGCGGCAACGAATCGCCGCAGGAAGCGGAGGAACACCTTGTTTCGTTCGAGCCCATTCGAAATGGCAAATGTGATCGCGGACTTTGATGCCATTCGCATCTCCCTGGCCTCTCCAGAGAAAATCCGGAGCTGGTCGCACGGCGAAGTCACCAAGCCCGAGACCATCAATTACCGAACCTTTAAACCCGAGCGCGATGGACTGTTCTGCGCCCGCATCTTCGGCCCGGTCACCGACTGGGAGTGCCTCTGCGGCAAGTACAAGCGCATGAAGCACCGTGGCGTGATCTGCGACAAGTGCGGCGTGGAAGTCACTCTGTCAAAAGTTCGGCGCGAGCGCCTTGGCCACATCGAGCTGGCTTCGCCATGCTCGCACGTGTGGTTCTTCAAAGGACTGCCCAGCCGCATCGGGCACCTGCTCGACATCTCGCTGCGCGACCTTGAGTCCGTGCTCTATTTCGAAGCCTACGTCGTCGTCGAACCCGGCGATGCCCCGGTGAAAGAGCGCGAGGTCATCAAGGACGAAGCCAAATTCCGCGAACTCGATCAGCAGTACCGTCCGGCCGGATTCAAGGCCATGATGGGCGCGGAAGCGATCAAGGAACTGCTCAAGCGGGTCGACACCGACACGCTTTCCACCGAACTGCGCGAGAAGATGAAGAACGAGAGCTCGCTGCAGAAACGGCTCAAATACGCAAAACGCCTGAAAGTCGTTGAGGCCTTCCGCAAGAGCGGCAACAAGCCGCACTGGATGATCCTCGACGTCATCCCGGTCATTCCTCCGGAGCTTCGCCCATTGGTTCCACTCGACGGCGGTCGCTTTGCCACCTCGGACCTGAACGATCTTTATCGCCGCGTCATCAACCGCAACAACCGGTTGAAGAAACTGATGGACCTGCACGCTCCCGAAGTCATCGTGCGCAACGAAAAGCGCATGTTGCAGGAAGCCGTAGACGCCCTGTTTGACAACGGACGCCGCGGCCGCGTGCTGCGGGGTGCGAATAACCGTCCGCTGAAGTCGTTGTCCGACACGCTGAAAGGAAAGCAGGGACGCTTCCGCCAGAACCTGCTCGGCAAGCGTGTTGACTACTCCGGACGTTCCGTCATCGTAGTCGGCCCCGAACTCAAGCTGCACCAGTGCGGCCTGCCCAAGAAAATGGCGCTCGAACTATTCAAGCCGTTCATCTATCACCGGCTCGAGCAGACGGGCAACGTCACCACCATCAAGCAAGCCAAAGAGATGGTCGAGCAGCAGGAACCGATCGTGTGGGACATCCTGGAAGAAGTCATTAAGGATCACCCCGTCCTGCTGAACCGCGCTCCCACGCTTCACCGCCTCGGCATTCAGGCATTCGAGCCGGTGCTGGTTGAAGGCAAGGCCATCAAGATTCACCCGTTGGTCTGCACGGCGTTCAACGCCGACTTCGACGGCGATCAGATGGCGGTTCACATTCCGCTGTCTCCGGAAGCCCAGGTCGAAGCCAGCGTGCTGATGCTGGCCTCGCATAACATTCTGTCGCCCGCTTCTGGTCAACCAATCACCGTGCCTACCCAGGACATGGTTCTCGGTCTCTATTACCTGACCAAAGCAAAGCCCGGTGCGAAGGGTGAAGGCCGCGCTTTCGCCAACATCGAAGAAGTGCTGATGGCGCTCGACGCCGGTGAAGTCGAAACGCTGAGCCCGATCCGCCTCCGCTTCTCCGGCGAATTGATCGACCTGACCACCGCGTACGACGATCAGGACATCATTCACACCGAACCGGTGCAGATTGAACGCGCATTCATCAACACCACGGTGGGCCGCGCTATTCTGAATGATCATCTTCCCAAGAACGCGACCGACATCACAGGCCGCGTCCGCAGCATGCCGTACATCAACGGCTTGCTCAAGAAGAAGGGCATCGGCGCGCTGGTGAACTTCGGCTACCTGCAATTCGGTCTCGAGACCACGGTGAAGATGCTCGACGAGGTTAAGTCGCTCGGCTTCCGCTTCGCGACTCGCGCCGGATTGTCGATCGGCATCGACGACATGGTCATCCCGGACAATAAGAAAGTCCTGGTGAAGGACGCCGAGAAGCAGGTCGTCAACGTCCAGCAGCAATACCTGGACGGCGCGATCACCAACGGCGAACGCTACAACAAGGTCATCGAAATCTGGTCGGCGATCACTGAAAAAGTCGCGGATGAAATGTTCGGCGAGATGCAGCGTCGCGACAAGGAAGGGGAACTCAACCCGATTTATGTCATGGCTGACTCCGGCGCTCGTGGATCGAAACAGCAGATCCGCCAGCTCTCCGGCATGCGCGGACTTATGGCAAAACCATCGGGCGAAATCATCGAGTCTCCTATCACTGCCAACTTCCGCGAAGGATTGACGGTGTTGGAGTACTTTGTCTCGACCCACGGCGCTCGCAAGGGATTGGCCGACACCGCCCTGAAGACCGCCGACTCTGGTTATCTGACTCGCCGCTTGGTCGACGTCGCGCAAGACGTCATCATCAGTGAGTACGATTGCGGAACCGTCGACGGCATCTACGTGCAAGGTATTGTCGAAGCCGGCGAGATTATCGAGCCGCTGCGTGACCGAATTGTCGGCCGCGTGTCGCTCGAAAAGATCAAAGATTACGACGGCAACACGATCGTCGACATCAACCAGGAAATCACCGAAGACCTCGCGGGAGCGATTCAGGCTGCCGGTATCGAGCGCGTTAAGATCCGCTCAGTGCTCACCTGCGAATCGAAGCGCGGCGTCTGCGTGATGTGCTACGGGCGTAACCTGGCATCCGGACGCCTCGTCGAACTCGGCGAAGCCACCGGCGTCATCGCGGCGCAGTCCATCGGCGAACCCGGAACGCAGCTCACGATGCGTACCTTCCACATCGGTGGTACCGCGTCGCGAGTCTCCGAGCAGTCGCGCCTCGATGCCAAGAATAATGGCACCGTGCGCTTCATCGGATTGCAGACGGTCAAGTCTAAGACTGGCGATCTCGTCGTCATGAACCGCCAGGGTTCCATCGCAGTCGTCGACGAAAAGAACCGCGAGCGCGAGCGCTACTCGGTCGTGTACGGCGCGAAGGTCAAAGTCAACGAGGGCGATCCGGTCACGCTCGGCCAAGTCATGGTCGAGTGGGATCCTTACACCTTCGCCATCCTGACTGAAATCGGCGGCACCGTGCAGTTCAAAGACCTGCAGGAAGGTGTCACGCTCCACGAAGAAGTGGACGAAGTTACCGGCCTGTCGCGTCACGTGGTCGGCGATTCTCCCGACGAGAAGCGCCAGCCCGCAATCGTCATCAAGGGCAGCAAGGGCAGCAAGCGCTACCTGATGCCCTCGCGATCCCACTTGATGATTCAGGACGGCGACGCCGTCACTCCGGGCGACGTGCTGGCGAAGATCCCGCGCGAAACCACCAAGACGAAAGACATCACCGGTGGTCTGCCGCGCGTGGTCGAGTTGTTCGAAGCCCGCAAGCCGCACGATACCGCGGTCATCAGCGAGATCGATGGCACGGTAAAATTCGGCGAAATCTCAAAGGGACAGCGCAAGCTGTTCGTGCAGGCCGACAACGGAACCGAGAAGGAATACTCGGTGCCGCGCGGCGTTCACATCAACGTGCAGGAAGGCGAGCGCGTCAAAGCGGGCGAACCGCTCATGGACGGCCCCCTCAACCCGCACGACATCCTGGCCGTGCTCGGCGAAAAGGAGCTGCAGGCGTACCTGGTGAACGAAATCCAGGAAGTCTACCGGCTGCAGGGCGTCAATATCTCCGACAAGCACATCGAAGTGATCGTGCGTCAGATGATGCGTTGGGTGAAGGTCGAAGACGTGGGCGACACGCGGTTCCTGCTCGAAGAGCAGACCGATAAGTTCGCTTTCCGCGAAGAGAACGAGCGGGTGATTGCACAGGGCGGCAAGCCGGCTACCGGCCGTCCGTTGCTGCTCGGCATCACGAAGGCCTCGCTCTCAACCGACTCCTTCATCTCAGCCGCGTCGTTCCAGGAGACCACGCGCGTGCTCACCGAAGCCAGCATCAACGGCAAGGTCGATCATCTGCGCGGCCTGAAAGAGAATGTCATCGTCGGACGCCTTATCCCTGCCGGGACCGGCATGGAGTACTACCGCAACGTGCGCCTCTCGCCAGAGATGGAAGAGGCTGCCGCCAAGGTACAGGCGGAAGTCTCGGCTGCGTACGAAGAAGCCGAGCGCGCTCTCGAGATGATGCGTCACGAGGGCGAGAACGAAGAACTGGGTGCGGAATTGCCCGCGGCCGAATAAGGTGAATGAACTAAGGGTCCGGAGTCCCAAGTCTAGGGTCTCCGGGCCCGCTTTCATATTCATCCAACTACGTAGCGATAGCCGCTTCGGCTGTCCCGACGAAGCCAAAGGCGAGCCGAAACCGAGGCAAACCAAATAACAAATGCACGCTACCCCCCAGCGCTTGCGCATTGAGGAACCTGTAGCACTTCCTTCTTTGCACGTGGTACCCCAAGGCCCTAAGCTAAGTCAGCGTATGTGGCGCTTACTTCGGCTTCTTGGAATCTCATTCGGACGAGCCTTCGTCCACGACGCATTCGCTACCTCGAAAGCTTCTGCTTATTCCTCGATTCTGACCTTCTTCCCCGGCTTATTCATACTCGGTTCGGTCCTGGCGAATTGGCGCAAAGGTGCTCCGTACTTGCGCGAGATCTCCTACGCGCTCGGCAGCATTCTTCCCGCGGGCAGCAATACCGCGTTGAACTATCTCAGAGGCGCGCCGCAACATCGCGTCGGATTTTTGCTAACAACCTCGCTGATCACGCTCTGGACAGCCTCCGGCGTCATGATCTCCTGGATGGACGGGTTCCGCCGCTGCTATGAGCTTCCCAAGAGCTGGGGATTGATAAAGGAGCGCCTGATCGCGTTCATGCTGGTGATTTTCGCTCTCCTGCCGATGACGTTCTCCACGATCCTCGTCGCCGTCGGAAGTAAGTTCGAAACGCGACTCGTCCCCTATCTCGACCCTGATTTCAGCCCTTACGTCCTGCTGATGTGGGGCGGCCTCCGCTGGGTCATCGCCACTCTGACGAGCATCGCCGTGATCGCGCTCATCTATCACAACGCTGTTCCCCGCACGCAACCCTGGCACAGCGTAATCCCCGGCTCCATCTTCGCAACCGTCGTGTGGTTCGCCGTTACTGTCGGCTTCCGCTTCTACCTGCAGCACTTCGGCGACTTCACCACGATCTACGGATCGCTCGGTGCCGCGATGGCTTTGCTGGTTTGGATGTACCTGATTTCCCTTGTAGTTCTGGTCGGCGCTGAGTTCAATGCGCTACTATTTCCTCGCGCCATGCTAGGGAAAGAATTGACGGCGATCAACAGTTCCAAGTCGTAGAGACGTTGCTTGCAACGTCTCTCTTACCACATTGGGAAATGCTGCAAGCAAGACGTGGCCAGCTACGTCTCTACTAAGCGAAAAAGTTCCTGTCGGGGAATCATTTGAAAGTGAAAGCAGCAGCCAACAAGCCCGAGGAGAGCCCTACCCCACCGAATGGCAGGCCGTCGCGCCGCGCCAAAATCATCTGCACCATCGGCCCCGCGTGCTGCACCGAAGCCGCCATGCGAGACCTGCTCCGCCTCGGCATGGACATCGCCCGCCTCAATTTTTCTCACGGCACGCACGAAGATCACGCCCACAACATCCAGCGCCTGCGCCGCGCCGCTCAGCGCGAGGGACGCACCGTCTGCATTCTCCAGGACTTGCAGGGGCCCAAGATCCGTACTGGACTGCTCGAGCAGCGCAAGCCCGTCTTTCTGAAGACCGGCTCGATCGTCACCATCACGCCCGCCGACGTCGCCGGAAACGCGACCCGGATCTCTACAACCTTCCCGGACCTAGCCCGCGAGCTCACCACCGGTGCGCGCATTCTGCTCAGCGACGGCCTGATCGAACTCCGTGTCCGCTCCATCCGCGGCAAAGATGTCCTTTGCGACATCATCAACGGCGGCCTGCTCGGAGAGCAAAAAGGAATCAATCTCCCCGGCGTTGCACTCTCTATTCCGGCTATGACCCCGAAAGACCGCAAAGACCTTGAATTCGGTCTAAAGCACGGCGTCGACGCCGTGGCGCTTTCCTTCGTCCGCACCGCCGCCGACGTGACCGAGGTCAAGCGAATCATCGCGTCGCACAAGAGCGACGTGCCGGTCATTGCCAAACTCGAAAAGCCACAGGCCATCGATCATTTGGAAGAAATCTTAGAAGCGGCTGACGGCGTCATGGTCGCCCGGGGCGATCTGGGCGTCGAGATGGCGCCCGAAAAAGTCCCGGTGATCCAGAAGCACGTCATCCGCCGCGCCGCCGCCTGGCGCAAGCCGGTCATTACCGCCACCCAGATGCTTGAATCGATGATCGAAAATCCGCGGCCCACGCGCGCCGAAGCCAGCGACGTCGCCAACGCTGTCTTTGATGGAACCGACGCCGTCATGCTCTCGGCTGAAACCGCCAGCGGAAAGTATCCCCGCGAATCCGTCGAGATCATGTCGCGCATCGTGGTCGAAGCCGAATGCAATGTCTCCGACCTCGGTCCGGCACGCCGCCGCCGCGAGCGCCGCGGACTCTCCGTCGCGGAAACCATCTGTGAGTCCATCGCCCACGCCGCAGAAGATCTGCCCATGGGGGCCATCGCCATCTTCACCGAAACCGGCAACACCGCCCGCATGATCTCCAAGTACCGCCCGCCAGCTCCGATCTACGCCTTCACCCATTTCGAGCCGGTGGTCCAGCGCATGAATCTTTATTGGGGAGTCCATCCCGTGCGTTGCCGACAGGCCCGCTCCGCCGAGCAGATGGTCATCATGGCCGAGCAGGACTTGGTCCGCCGTGGCGTCCTGCAGCCGAAAGACGTGCTGGGCGTGGTCGCCGGTACTCGCCAGGCCTCCGGCTCTACGAATCTCATGCGCCTGCACATCGTCACCGAGCAGGAAGCCGAAAATATCGTCCATCCCAAAAAGCCTCGCCGCTAGAGGCTCGTGTAGGGGCGGACGCCTTCGTCCGCCCCGCGACCCTGAGCGAAGCGAAGGAAGCGTGACCGCAGTCTGTTTGGACCTGACGGTTCCGCGCTTTCTGATTGCGTGCTTTGCGAGCAACCCCGGACGAGGGCGTCCGGCGCTACATGTCTCCCCCCCCCGCCGATTTTGCAAGAGGAGGGGATTTCGACACGATATAATTCGCGCTTATGGCACAAGAGATTCTCTCGGTCGCCATCTGGGAACCTCTCCTCGAGCACGAAGCCGCCGCGCTGGAAACCTTTAGCGAGCTCACATCCATCGTCGCCAAGAAAGGCTACGGCCGCGACCTGCTTTATCGCGACCGCGAGCACCACTATGTCTTCTTCCGCTACTGGAAATCCGAAGAAGCCCGCCGCTCCGCCCAGGAAGACCCCGACATGCTCCGCTGCTGGGCCAAGCTGGGCAA
>DATEHP010000005.1:0-60929 GCA_035279505.1 Candidatus Sulfotelmatobacter sp.
CCGCCTTGGCTTCGCTTATCAGCCGACCAAGCGCGAAGACCTCGTGGTCCGCGGAGCCTTCGGGATTTACTTCGACCAGATCAACGTGAATCCATTTATGGACATCCGTCCGCCGAACAATGCCGACGGTGTGCAGGACAACCCTGCAGGCCCAAGCCCAGTTTCTATCTACACAAAAAACACCCTGGGCCAGACTGCTTACACTTGGCAGCCCGGCCAGTACATTTTCAATCCCGTCCAGCTATGTCCGAGTGGCAATGTCGCGATTGATCCAACCTGCGGAACTTCCGTGTTTGACGTTTACGGGGTCAACCCGAACTTTCACACGGCGTATTTCTACAACTACAACGTGAATGTCCAAAAGAGTTTTGCCAATGGAGTGGCCGTCTGGCAACTCGGCTATGTCGGCAGTGAAGGACGCAGACTCTCTATCTTGCTTAACATAAATCAGCCGGTCCCAAACCCAGCGGTGCCTGGCACCTTCATGCTTCCATTCCAGGACCGGTATCCGAACTTCGGGATCATCACTCCCACCATCAACAGCCCCGGCTCAATCAATCAGCTCAACAGCATCGGGACCTCAAACTATAACGCTCTTCAAAGCACGTTGCGTTTGCGCTCGTGGCACGGGCTGAGTTCGCAGTTTGCCTACACTTGGTCCCACGGCTTAGACGAGGTTTCCCAATACCGCGGCGTGATTCCGTTTGATAGCTATAACCTTAAGGCCGACTACGGCAACAGCGATTTCGATACCCGGCATTCGTTTACAGGCTCATTGAATTGGGAAGTGCCTGGTTCATCGCATGGTCCGAAAGCCCTTACACACGGTTGGGTAATCAGTACCGTCTTAAGCTTCCATGGAGGTCAACCGAGTGACGAGTTCCGCCAAGGCATCGACATCATCGGCGATCCCTTCTCGGGCGTGTCCCACAGTTTTGTGAAAGGCAAGACCCTCCAGGACTTCACCGGTGTTCAATGGATTAATCCCCTTTCCTTTAACACCAGCCTCAATCCACTCACCTGCGGCCGGGTCACCTCGGACAACAGGTGCTACGGCACTCTGCGCCGCAATCAGGTCTCGGCCCCGGGCTTCAAGGACGTCGATCTGGGTGTGAGCAAGAGCTTCAATATCAGAGAACAAATGAAGCTGCAGATCAAGGCTGAGATGTTTAACCTCTTCAACACCATCAACTATTCTTCAGGGTCGGGGTCCATCAGTTACAGCTCTGGCCAGATCAGTGACACGATCGGCGATTTTGTCGGCGCTCCCGGGCTTGGCCCCGGAGAAGCATTCGCCACAGTGCTCTCGGCGAAGATAACCTTCTAGATCGCTTTGTTTCGTCAAGCCCCTGCTGCCGCAGCAGGGGTTATGCCTGTGTAGGGGCGGACGCCTTCGTCCGCCCCGCCAAAGCGAAGCGAGGCGTCCGCGGCCCCGGCAGATTTCCACAGCCCAACCTTGTGACATCTGACCTTGCGCACAGGGGCTGACTTGTTCCATCATGACGCCACGCGTAAGCGTGCCTCAGCAATCCTTACGGATGCTAAGCTATTTAAATCAAGATTTTACCCGCAACTCATTGAGCCCCAAGATATTGCGGGCGATTTCCCCGTAACTCCAAGCTTCCAATAAATCGGGGGGAGGGGGAGGGGGATTCACCAACTAGTAATATCACGCCAAATCCGAACAGCTCAAATCCCCGCTCCCATCTCTCCAAAGAATTTTTCTTTGCACCCGGACATGTAATCGCCTCCGAAAGTAAATTACAAAATTACCTAATTACCCAATTACCCAATGACTCCTTCCCTTCGGTCCACCGCCTTTCGTCACCTCGCTCTCCGGTTACGTCGATGTTACCCTCCGACTGTTAGACCCTCCCCACAAGATCTGTTTCGGAGACCCCGATGCGCCGCGCACTACTTTTAAAGTTCAGTGCAGTCCTGGCTCTCGCTTTGTTCGCCCTGCCGCTGTTCGCGCACAGCGCCAAGTCTGGCAAGGCCGTTACATTACCCATCACGACTTCGTCCGTCAAAGCCCGCGAACTCTACATCAAGGGCATGGAAGACTACGAGAATCTCTACCTCGAGCGCTGCAACGACGATTGGCGCGCCGCGGTGAAAGAAGATCCCAATCTTGCCGTCGCTTGGGCCTGGATCGCATTTAACAGCGGCAATCCTCAGGAAGTCAGCGCTGCTCGCTCCAAGGCCAAAGATCTTGCTTCCAAAACCACTCCGGGCGAACAGTTGATGGTTGCCTGGATCGTCAAAGTTGAAGAAGGAGACTTCCTCGGTGGCATTACGGCGATGAACGATATGCTCGCCATGTATCCCCGCGACAAGCATCTGTACTATCTCGCGGGCAACTGGCTCATGGGGGAGGACGGCAACGATCATGCGCGTCACATGATGGAGCACGCGCTTACGATCGACAAGAACTATCCCGCTGCACTCAACGATCTGGCCTACGTTCAAGCGCGCAACCGCGAATTCGACAAGGCATTCGATGCCATGGATCGTTACGTCGCTCTGTTACCGAAAGAACCCAACCCGCAGGATTCCTACGGCGAGCTCAAGCGCATGGCCGGAGATTTCGAGAGCTCTCTCGTGCACTATCGCGCCGCGCTCAAGATCGACCCCGACTTCGTGACTTCGCAGCTCGGCCTCGGCGACACGTACGCACTGATGGGCAATCAGGAGCAGGCTCGCATCGAGTATGACAAGGCCATTCGCTTCGCTCACAACGAAGCCGATCGCCTGACCTACGGTATGCAGAAAGCGATGACCTACGTCCGCGATGGCAATTACCCCGAAGCCGACCGGCAGTTCCAGCAGATCGCTGAGTTCGCTCACGCCAAGAATCAGGATCTGCAGGAAGCGCAGGCGCTGCGGCATATGGCCGAGTATCAGGCTGACGACAACGTCGCCCTCAAGCATCTCAAACTGGCCGAAGAATCACTGGATCATCGCTCAACCATCTCGATTTCAGATCGTGAGGAAGAGCTCTCACGCATTCTCCGCAACCGTGTGGTGCACGCTGCCCACGCCGGGAATCAGCCACTCGCCGACAAGTCATTGCAGCATCTGGAAGCGATGGCCAATGGCAGCCGCAACCGCGTGATCCAAAGCTCGTTCAACGGAGCGGCTGGTACGCTCCTGATGGATGAGAAGAAGTACGAAGATGCCATTGCGCACCTGGAAGAGGATCAGGACAATCCGTTCACCATGGAACTGCTGGTTCAGGCTTACTACCAGACGATGCAGACGGAGAAGTTACACACAGCCGAAGCCAAACTCCGCGGCAACAACATGCCGACTATGGAACAGGCTCTGGTTGTACCGGCCGCTCGCTCCAAGCGCCCCAATATCTAACCACCGCTCCGAATCCGGGCTCCGCAAGTTGGAGCCCGGAACCCCTCGTCCAATCGCCCGGCTTAGTGTAGAGTAGTTGGGCCATTTGTGAGCCCTATGAAGCCTGACGGCGAGCGTCGCTCTGGAACCAGAATTCCTACACGCGTCTCCACACGCGTCCGCACTACAAAGGGCATCGATCACACGGCCGAAACGCGCGACGTCAGCGCCAACGGCGTCTTCCTCTATACGAATTCGAAGATGGAGAAGGGAGCGGAGGTCGAACTGGTTTTAATCCTCCCGCCAGAGCTAACCTCCGGCGAGAAGTGCTGGGTCTGCTGTCAGGCGACGATCGTTCGGGTCGAGGAGCAGGGATCCGACTTCGGGGTAGCCGCCCAGATCCGCCGCATGGACATCCTCCCCGAAATGGCTGTCTGACAGGCGGTTCGGGGCGATTTACCACAGTGCCCTGCGTGCAAAATCACACCTGCGAAACCCCAAAACTGCATGGTCCCTAAGGTCTACTGCTCGATTTGCCGTTGAAGTCTGGTTGAAGCTGTGAAAAAAAGGCTTCCCTTGCATCCGTCGCGGTGCAATAATGGCGGCCCTAGAATTGCTCTGGCTAAAACTTAGGATACGGGCGGGCCCAGTATGTTGATAGACAAACTGGCGGCCGGTGTGGTGCAAGTGCAGACACCCATCGGGCCGCGTTACATAATGCCATCATTCCTCCAGCGGGTATATCTGTTGTGGGTGTTCCGCAATTTTCCCATTCTCCCTCACGCCGTTCTCAGTGCTCGGCAGCAACGTATGATCGACCGCATGTGCAGCGAGCAGGTATTTGCTTCGCTACCTTATGTCGACGGGCTGAATGAGGCTCCGATCATCGGTATCATCGAGCGCCGGCCGCCAGCTAGAAGTAATCCGCTACCGCGACGTCGCCCGGTTGCCAGCGAGTCGGCAGGCATGACGGCTGAAGTTCGTCAGCGTCCCTGACGAACCGACACGAGACTGCTTCTGCCGTCTCGCAGAAGGGTGACCTGACTTCAGTTTCGGAAAATTGTTGGTACTGTCGAACTGTAGGCTGACCTCGGCAAAACCACCCTAACCAGACAGCCGTGGCTGCCTTGCCGGTTGCTGATCTCAATCGATCCACCATGGGCCTCCGCGATCTGGCGGCAGAGAACCAGACCTACGCCACTTCCGTTGGGTTTCGTTGTGTAGAAGGGAGTGAACACATTGGCAGGATTCAGGAGGCCGGGCCCCTCGTCTTCAATTGCGAGCATGACTTGAGCTGGGTCGGCATCCCAACGAACTACGACGTCGGCCATCTGGCTGTGGGCTCCTTGCTCGCAAGGCTTCTTCGCTGCAGCCGGGGTGTTTTCCAGAACCGCGTCGGCTGCATTCCGGATCAGGTTGATCAGCATCTGCTCCAATTGATCGGGATCGGCCTGAAAAATAACTTCGGGTCCTTCCCTCACGCACACCTTAACTCGCATCTCGAGAGCCGCCACTCGCGAGACTAGAGCGCGCAGCGGGACATCTTTCAGATTGGGCTTCGGCATCTGAGCCAGTTTGCGGTACGCCTCGAGAAATCGCTGCAGAGATGCGGAACGCATCTCGATAATTTCGAGCCCTCGTTGCAGATCGTTGCGCACGTCGGGATCGATCTCGGTTGACTGAACCCGTGAGCTGAGACTTCCAGCGATCGACTTGATGGGCGCGAGAGAATTGCTCAGCTCGTGGCCGAGTACTCGAATCAGCCTCTGCCAGGCTCGTCTTTCCTCCTCGCGGAGCGCGCGACTCACGTCGGATAGCACCACAAGCGTGTGAGGTACGCCGGCCTGCCGAAATGAACTCCGCCGCAGGAGCCACCGCGCCTGTGACTCACCAACATTGAGTTCGACCACGGTCTCATTGGTCGCGGAGAGACATTCCTGCAGTCCTAGTTCTGCTGCCTTACGGCCCATCATTCGAATTCTGTTTTGGCGAAGCAGGTGCTCGCCTGCGGGATTGACCAGACGCAGCAGCGTGCCGGGATCGAACGCGAACAAGGGAGCGTCAATTTCATCGACTACGCGTTGCAACAGGGCGGTTGCTTCGATCGTCCGAACCTTCTCCGAAGAAAGCATATCTGCCAGCGCGTTGACTTCGAGAGATAGCTCGCCGAGAGCGTCTTCTGCGGTTGCATTGCGCGCACGGAATGAATAGTCTTCCTCGCGTAGTGACCCGATCACGTTGGCCAGCGTCTGCAGAGGTCGCGTGGTTTGCTCCTGGAGTGCGAGTGCGAGCAGCCACCAAACAAAGAGCTCAGCGCCCGTCAGAGCCAGCCGAGAGCCGGTCGTCCAAGGCTGCATCCATACAAGGACGGTGCTCACCAAGAGAGCGGGGAGCGCAACCAGGAAAGAGTACAAGCTGATTCGATGTTCGTAGAGAAGGCGGGAGCGTTTTCGGGGACGGTTTGGTTTCGGAGTAATGGGGCTAGAGCCCATATTTCTCCATGCGCCGATAAAGCGCGCCACGGCTCAAGCCCAACGCCTCTGCCGCCTGGCTGACGTTTCCCTGAAAACGCTGAAGGGCCTTGCGTACCAGTACCGCTTCCACAGCCTCAAGGCTGAGGTCCTCAAGGTTCTGAGTCTGAGCGCGAGGAGAGCTCAACGAGAGATCAGCGGGTTGAATGTCCGCCGTGCGGCTCATTAACACTGCCCGCTCAATCGTATGTTCCAACTCTCGTACGTTCCCGGGCCACGAGTACTGCATCATTGCCTGCAGTGCTGCGGGATCGAACCTCTGCACAGCACGCCGGTATCGGGCGGCATAACGTGCAAGGAAATGCGCCCCCAGCAGAGCGATATCCTCGCGTCTTTCGCGCAATGGCGGAACTCGAACCTCAACGGTATTTAACCGGAAAAGAAGATCCTCGCGGAATTGTCCCGCCTGGCATGCGGCGGGAAGATCCGCGTTCGTGGCCGAAAGCACGCGTACGTTCACTCGGCGCGACCGGGAGGAACCCACCCGCTCCACCTCGCCAGATTCAAGAACGCGCAAGAGCTTGGCTTGCTGGCGGAGGGGAACGTTGCCGATCTCGTCCAGAAAAATTGTGCCGGCGTCGGCGAGTTCGAACCGGCCGATACGGTCGGTGCGCGCGTCTGTAAATGCGCCCTTGACATGGCCAAACAATTCGCTTTCAAACACTCCATCCGGAATTGCGCCCGTATTCACCGCTACCAGGGAGCGAGATGCGCGCGCGGAGAGGGCATGTAAGGTGCGGGCCACAACTTCCTTCCCGGTACCATGCTCGCCGGTGATCAGGACGTTGGCGTCAGAGGGCCCGACACGCGCGATCGTTTCCAGCACAGCCTGCATCGCGGGGGCGGTCGCAAGGAACTCCGGCCGGCCTTCCGCGCGTAAAAGGAGGTTTTCGGCTTCCAGGCGCGCGGCGCGCTGCAGGGCTCGATGCAGTTCTACCTGCGTCCGCAATATCGAGACAAGCCGTTCGTTTTCCCATGGCTTTTGGACGAAGTCGCGGGCCCCACGGCGCATCGCCTCGACCGCCAACTCAACATTGGCCCAGGCGGTCATGACGATGACAGGAACGGTGGCATCGACAGCCACGATTTCCGAGAGCAGATCGAGGCCTTCCTGACCCGAGGTCGTATCACGCGTGTAGTTCAGGTCAATGAGGATGGCGTCGTAGGAAGTGCTCTTCAGCGCCTCGCGCACCAATACTGGAGAGCGGGCCTTGTCAACGCGGTATCCTTGCGGACGAAGCAGGAACTCCAGCGCATCGAGAATATGTTCCTGATCGTCCGCGGCTAGAATCCGGATGGGTGCTCCGGAGTCGGGCCGGGATACTGTGATATCGTCTCCGGTTTTGACTGATGTGGGCATGATTATTTAGGGCGTGTGGTGAGAGACCACTCCGCTGATTGCGTCCTGAATCAGTATGCCACTATGTTCCAAGGTTGTGCCGGTGGCGCGATCCAATTCGACTTTCGCTTTCTGATATGTAGTCATCGCGCCTACCAGATCAAGTTCAGCCAGTGCGAGATCACGCTGGGCAGAAAGTGTCTGATAGGTGGAGCCGGCGCCGAGTTCCTGTTCCTTCTTTGTGATATCGAAAGTACGCTGGGCCAGATCTCGCGCTTTGCGGGCTGCCTCAACTCGCGCTCCGGTCTGATCCAGAGCGTATTGCGCGTTGCGCACTTCGATCCGGACCTGCTTCTTCAGTTGTTCCGAGCGTAATTCGGCCTGGCGATACTCCAACTCGGAGCGGTATTGATCTGCCTTCGCGACACGGTTACGAATCGGGATACTCAAGTTCAGCCCAATATAGTAATCGGGAGAAGAATTATTGAAGGCATTTCTGAGCGCTCCCGAGAAATCGACGGGGACACTCGACGTGCAATCCGGGCAGATAGGATTCAAGGGACCCGCGAGTCCGGAGCCACCATAAAAACCCACCAGCGAAAGGGACGGCAACAGGGCGTTGCGGGCAGCGCCCCGGCTGATCTGGCGGTTTACAAGGTCGATGTCGGATTCAGCAAGTTCGGGGCGATTGTGCTGAGCGTCTGCGATCAAGTCCCGTATCGGCTTTGCTGCCTCAATCGGTGCAGGCTGCATCTGTTCGTCGGTTGGGACGACTGGCATCGATTCCAGTACCGGATCGTCGAGACTTTTCGTGACGGCATTCTTCATGAGAGTTTCTTGCAGTTGAAGATTGGTCCGGGCAACGGTCAGCTCCTGATCACGCTTAGAGACTTCAGCTTCGGCCCGCATGACCTCCATCGCCGGGGCACTTTCCAACTGCAACTGCTTCTTTGTATTCTCCAGGGTCTGCTGGGCGAATGAGAACGACTGCTCGTTGACGCGAGTCTGCTCGTAGGCGCTGACCAAATCCCAGTATATGTTTTCAATCTGTGTGACGGTGGCGATGACCTGGTCTCTGAAAGCAATGTCGGAGATCCGCTTATTATTGCGCGCGATTCTCAGATAACGCAGGTTGGGGCCGAATCCAAAGCCGGCCAGCAATTGTTGCTGGAACGAGAAGCGAAACATGGAGTTGTTGGACGGCGAGAGGAAGAAGAACGGGCTATTGTTGGTCTGGCGGCTATTATTGAACTGGAAGCTGACGCTGGTACCGGTGGGAAAGGCCTGCTGGAATTCTATCGTGCTTGAACCAGTGTTCAACTGCAGGGAGGGCACACCGTAGATCTGAAGGTTTGCGAGGGGTGTGGTCTGATGCTGCGCGCCGATCGAGGAAAGAATCGCTGGGTCGTAGGACTGGACCGCGGTACCGGCGCCAAGCGTGGACTGCACGAGTCCGGAGGCGCCCGCTCCTGCTCCGCCTGCGCCTCCGGTGGTGCCGCCCGCGCCCGCGCCGGGAGCGCCAGTGCCAAATCCACCGACACCGCCACCAGGTGTTCCCTGAACCACACCGGTATTGACCCCACGAAAGAATCCACCCGCTTTAGTGCGAAGGATATCTGTATTCGCGATGGGCAGGTTGTAGCGAGCGATGGCCAGATCCAGATTGTCTTCAAGCGCGAGATCAATGGCATCCTTCAAAGAAAGGTAAAGCTTGCCATCACGCACCAACTGCTCAAGACGAGGGGAATTCGACAGCGCAGGCTCAGGGACCGAATCTGGGGTGTAGGCTTTTAAAGGATTGTGCGACTTCGGCATCTCGAAGTTCACGGATTCGGCCGGTTGCGTCGCACTGTTTTGTGCGGATGACGCAGTCTGGCTTTGGGCCCACGAGCAGAAACAGAGAGCGAATTCGATGCTCACGAGAGCCGCAATCAGCCTGCAAAATCTGGCATGTAAGCTCACGATGCGCTTACCTCCGCCTGCTGAGAGAGCCCAGGATTGGCGGTATCGCCAACCATCCAACCGTCTCGCAGTTGAATGGTGCGACTTCCATATGCCGCGTTCGCCTCCGAGTGCGTGACCTGCACGATCGTGGTTCCTTGCTGATTTAGACCTCGAAAGAGTTCCATGATCTCCTTTGCCTGTGTCGAATGAAGATTTCCGGTTGGCTCGTCAGCCAAAAGCAGAGCCGGCTTGTGGATCACTGCGCGTGCAATGCCAACCAGTTGTTGTTGCCCTCCCGAGAGTTGGCTGGGGTACAGATCTTTCTTGGCTACAATCTGAAAGCGATCGAGCGTGTCGGCGACCAGACTTTGCCGCTCGCGCCGCGGAATATCCTTATACGAAAGCGGAAGATCGATGTTCTCCTGCACCGTGAGGTCATCCAGCAGGTGATAGCTCTGAAACACCATGCCCACGTTGCGCTTCGCAAGTTCCGCACGCTGCTTTCGTTTCAGGTCGTGAACCCCCTCCTCGCGGAACCAGTATTCGCCCTCCCATGCGTCGTCGAGTAAAGCCAGGACATTCAGCAGGGAAGACTTGCCGGCGCCGGAGGGTCCCATGACGGTGATGAATTCGCCTTCGCGAATTTCAAGATTGACGCGCCGGAGTACCCAAGTCTGGCCGGCGGGCGTTTTGTAACTGCGCTCAAGATGTTTCAGCTGAATCATTTCGTCTCCGATCCTTATCGTTTACTCGTATCGAAGCGTGACCATTGGGTCGACGCTGGTATGGCCATTCTCAGTTGCTTTCCTAATCGTACCGAAGCGCGATGATCGGATCGATCGCCATTGCTC
Organism: Candidatus Sulfotelmatobacter sp.; assembly: GCA_035279505.1. Classification (GTDB taxonomy): domain Bacteria; phylum Acidobacteriota; class Terriglobia; order Terriglobales; family Acidobacteriaceae; genus Sulfotelmatobacter. Next base: position 10,011 of record DATEHP010000005.1, read on the forward strand.
GGCGCGCAGGGATATAGCACGCTGCCAGCGTCACGATCGCGACGACGACGGAAACGGTGATATAGGTGAGGGCATCCATCGGGCTGACTCCGTACAGTTGGCTCGAGAGTAGCCGTGCGACAAAAAATGCGCCTCCTACGCCGAGGGCGATGCCACCCGCGGCGAATTTCGCTCCCTCCTTCATTACTAGCCACAGTACGTCGCTGCGCTGCGCGCCAAGGGCCATGCGCACGCCCATTTCTCTTCTTCGGCGCGATACGAGGTAAGAGAGCACGCCGTAAACGCCGACGATGCCCAGCACGAGCGCTATGCTGGCGAATGAAGCGAACAACAGCGTGATGGAGGCGGAACCAGAAGCCGCTTCCGAAACGACCGCGTGCATAGTTCGAACTTCTGTAATCGGAATATTAGGGGCCAATCCTGCTAGTGTGCGAAGCAGATTTGCCGTATTGGCGCTGTCATCCATTGTCCGGATGGCGATGGTCATCTCAGCGGGCAGACGTCCGTCCTCTAAAGTCGCGGCAGCCGTGTAAGGAACATATGCCGTGCCCTTCATAAAGGTGGGCTCGTTGTTTTGAAGATCGTAGCCTTTCACGTCCGCGACAACCCCAACAACAGTCCGCCAGTTGTTTTCTCCGACGAATCGCACATGCTTTCCGACGGCGTCGCCATCGGTCCAGAAACGTTTGGCTGTACTCGCCGAGACGACGGCTACAGGAGGACCTCCTGACTCGTCACTCGCGTTGAACCATCTGCCGGAGATTACGGGAATGCCCATCACCCGGAAGTAGTCGGAAGTGATGACATCGAGCCAAAAGAGTGGCTGCGACTGCGAGGGAGATGCTGCACTGAAGTTCTCGATGTCGAATGAACGCTTTGCCACTCGCCCGCTGAGAGGCAATGTGTTCACCAGGGCAGCTCCATTGATTCCGGACGTGCCGCGAACCCGTTCGACAACGTCGCGATAGAAGGCGGTGCATCGCTGAGGATCAGCACAAAAAGATTGGTCGGGAGCGATGCGCGCGGTCAGCATCCGGTCCGGCTGAAATCCCGTATCGACGTGCGATAACGCTCGAAAGCTTCGAATGAGGAGCCCTGCCGCGATCACCAGCATGATGGAGAAAGCGACTTCGGCGACGGCCAGGGATCCGCGCACCCGTCGCGATATCAAGGCTGACGCGCCACGACCAGCTGCATTCAGCGACTCCGTTAACGCTGCTCGTGAAGACTCGAGTGCGGGGGCCAGGCCGAAGGCTAGCCCGGTTAGAACCGTGAGCCCAAGGGTGAAAAGCAAGACGCGCCAATCGAGCTGTACATCCAGCAATCGGGGAGTGTCGTTCGGCAACACAGATTTCAGCGCGGAAAGGCCAAACGCTGCGATAGTGAACCCGAGGATCGCACCTACACCGGACAGCAACACGCTCTCGGTCAACAACTGCCTGGCGATACGTCGCGGCCCAGCACCAAGAGCGGAGCGGACTCCCATCTCCTTCTGGCGAGTCGCTGCCCGAGACAGCGTCAGATTCGCGACATTGGCGCAGGCGATGAGCAGAATCAATCCGACTGCGCCCAACAGCAGCAGCAGACGGGTTCGAACATCGGCCACCATGCCATGTTGCAATTTAATGACTGTTACATCCGCATTCCACGCCTTTGGCATGGTCCATGGAAACAGGTCGAATACGTGCGACTGGAACAAACGAATCTCAGCACCTACCTGCGCCTTGGTTACGCCTGGATGAAGCCGGCCGATGATCGGCATGAAATCCCCCGCCCAATACGTCGCAACATTGCCGGGCTCATTGTGCAGAGGCACCCACAGCTCCGTCTTGGGAGAAGGGAAATGGAAATCCGCGGACATCACTCCTACGACCTGCCGGCTGACACCTTCGAGCTCGATCGCTCGACCGATGATCCCCGGATCTCCTCCGAAGCGCTGCTGCCAAAGATCGTGGCTCAACACGACATAGTTGTCCTGGCCGGGCGCGTCTTCGCCCGAAGAGAATGTCCGTCCTAATTCAGCGCGCGTGCCCAGGACCGAGAACAGCTCGGCAGAAACCGCTGTGCCGGTCAGCCGCACGGGGTCACCGACATGAGTGAGGTTGAACTCATGTCCCTCGGCAAAAGCGGCGACGTCCATGGTGTGAACCTGGTCGCGCATGGCGGCGAACGCACCCTTGGGATACGTTCCTGTAACGCTTACCAGTTCGGCTGGTCGGGGATAGGGTAGTGGCCGCAGAAGGATGCCGCTGACCAAGCTGAAGATGGCAGTGTTGGCGCCGATTCCCAGAGCGAGCGTAAACGCCGCTATCGCCGTGAACCCAAGGCTTTTGTGCAACTGCCGCAATCCGAAACGAACATCTTGCATAAGTCCAGTCATGTATTCTCCTTCATTCGTATCGGAGTGCTGTGATTGGCTGTACTCGTACCGCGCGGCGGGCAGGTAGAGAAGCGGCTACAAGCGCAACGAGTCCAATTGTCAGTACGACGAAAATCAGCGTCATTGGGTCGCTGTACGAGATTCCATATAGTTGCTTTTTTACGAAGCTACTCAGGGCAATCGACAGGGGTACCGCTACGACTACACTGCAGCCAGTAATCATCAGGACCTCGCGCAAGACCAGCTTCAAGACCGCTGCCCGAGTTGCGCCGAGGGCCATGCGGACTCCGATTTCGCGCGTTCGCTGCACTATGGAATATGCCAGCACGCCGTAAAGGCCGATCGCAGTAATGAACGCTGCCACGAATCCGAAACTGCTCGCCAGGAAAGAAAGCATGCGTTCGGCAGTTAGGGTGGTATCGATTCCCGCATTCAGAGATTGCAGCGTATCGACCACAAGCCTGGAATCGATTTGGGACACGGCGATGCGGACTGCGCTGGCAGCCTGTTCGGGCACCTGTTGAGTCCGGATATAAACGGCCACTGAACCGGGCTCTGCATCTTGGAAAATGGGGGTATAGAAGATTGGAACAAATAAGTCGTGGACGCTCCCGTGTTTTGCATCCTTCACAACGCCCACGATCGAAAGCGGTGTATCCGTTTTGCCGATCTTGAATGTCTTTCCGAGCGATTGCTCTGGCCTTCCGAAATACTTGCGGGCGAAACTCTCATTCACCACGACAACTTTGATTGTCGTGGGAGTATCACCGTCATTGAAAATTCGGCCAGCCATAACCGGAAGGCGCAACGTCGCGAAGTATGCGGGCGTGACGTGTTCCCATTCGAAGCTCTTTCGTTCGCCCTCCTGCGGTTGATACCCGGGAACGTCGACCGAATACGTGGAGTCGGATTGCGCCAACACCGGGTCGTCAGTCATACCCACCGATTGCACCCCCGGTTGGGTGGTAAATGTCTCGAGGAGTCGTTTATACAGAGCCGTCACGGCAGAAGGTTGATATCCGGCGAGACGAGGATCAAGCTGGAACGTAAGCAGATGATCCGTTACAAACCCCACATCGACCGTCTTGAGATTGCGCAGCGTGCGGCTGAACAGTCCGGCTCCCACGAGCAATACGAGGCTGAGACCAATTTGCACGCCTACTGTGATCCGGCGGAATCGCGCATGGGAAACTTCCCCAGTCCCAGTCTGTTGCTTCAAGGCAGCGGTGACTTTGGGCCTGTAGAACTGTACGATCGGCGCGAGGCTGAAGAGGGCGCTTGCGCCAACGGAGACCAGAAAACAAAACAGGACAACGCTTCGGTCGGGAGATGCAGATAAAGGGGACATGTCATCTGCTGCTGATCTCGGCGTGATCAGTGCGATGAGCGCTTTAGTGAGAAGGGGGGAAAGCGCGAACCCGAGTGATCCTCCGGAGAGTCCCAGAGCCAGGCCTTCCACCAGCAATTGTCCGATGATCCTAACGCGACTCGCACCAAGGGAATAGCGGACCGACATTTCACGGATTCGGCCGGCGGCGCGCACCAGCAAAAGGCTGCCTACGTTGGCGGTTGCCATCAACGTGAGCAGTCCCACCATGCCCATGAGAATCAGGAACGGGACTCGCATGTTTTCCCGCAAAGGGGAGAATCCCCTGGACGCGTCGAGCAAAGTCAGCGAACTTTTCGCCACGAACTGATCGCGAAAGCGCTGGCTGTGCGCGGTGATGCTTTGGAGTTCGGTGGTGCGCAACGACTTCCACAACGGAGTGATCCCGGCCTCCGCCTGCTGCACGGTGATCCATGGCTTCAGCCGCGCAACAATGTTCAGCCACTTCGATCTCCGATCCTCGAGCTCGTCCCACCCCGGCGTCATCTGTGGCTTCATCGTGATGGGGACGAAGATGTCGGGAAGCGTCCCACTGATTGCGCTGTCGAACCCGGGTTGCACCACGCCAATGATGGTGAACGGGTTTCCGTTAATCGAAACACCCTGGTTGATGACGGCAGGATCGGAAGCGAAGTGCCGTGTCCAGTATGAGTAACTGAGGACAACGAGCGGCGACGCACCACGTGCCGCGCTATCATCGGGTAGGAAGAGACGGCCGAACGCCGGTTTTACGCCCAGCACGGAAAAGTAATTTCCGCTAACTAGTTCGCCCTTGACCAGGCTAGAACTGTTTTTCCATTGCAAGCCGACCTGCTTCGGGAACATGGCGAGCATGCCGGAAAACACAGTATTGTGATCGCTTAGGTCACGATACATGGGATAAGAGAAATAAAGTTCGTTCGCGCCTGCGTAAGAATCCGTATGTCCAGTATCGGAACCGACGAACTTGAGTTGCACAAGGCGGTCAGGCTCAGAGACCGGCATCTGCTTCAACAGAACCTGGTCCACAAGGGAAAAGATTGCAGCATTGGCTCCGATGCCGACCGCCAGGGTGAGCACGGCAACCGTGGTGAATCCTGGGTACTTGCGCAACTGGCGAAAAGCGTAACGAACGTTCTGAAGCAGAGTTTCCATAAGTTTTCACTCGTAACGCAGGGCTACCACGGGATCTACTTGGGTTGCACGGCGGGCGGGCAGATAAGCCGATGCCAAGGCGACGGCTGCAATCAATCCTGTGCCGACACACAAAGTAAGCGGATCAGTGGCCGTGATTCCGAACAGTTGGCTACGTATTGCCCGCGCAAGCAGGATCGAGGCGGGCAGGGCCAGCGCAATGCTGATTCCGGCGAGCCACAGCACTTCCAGCAGCACCATCCGCATCACTGAGGCGCGCGCCGCTCCCAGAGCGATCCTTAGACCGATCTCGCGCGTTCGCTGGGCGGTAGAGTAAGCCAGCACTCCGTATAGCCCGACTGCGGCCATGAACACGGCGAGGACGCCGAAGCCCGAGGCCAGCAATGCGATCGTGCGTTCCGCTGCAAGGTTGTCGTCGATTTGCTCCGGCATGGTGCGGAAATTGTCGAGCACGAGCTTCGAGTCGAGCGCCTGCATGGCGCGCCGCACGGTCGCTTCCGCCGCCTCCGGCGATTGCCATGTGCGGACGTAGAAAGCCATCCCGCGCAGATTGGGGTCCTGCAGATAAGGAGTGAATGCGGTTCGGGAGATTTCCTGGCGAACGCTGCCATGCTTCGCGTCTTTCACCACACCGACAATGGCGATATCGGTTTTGACCTGTCCGCCGCCAATTCCAAAGTAGCGGCCGATGGCGCGCTCTGGAGTGCCAAAGAAATGCCGCGCCATGGTCTCGTTGATCACGGCGGTCTTCTGCGCTCCCGCGCGGTCCTGCTCGTCGAACTCGCGGCCAGAAAGCAACGGCATCCCCATGGCGGAGAAGTAGCGAGGACTCACCGAAGGCCGCTCGACCTCCATTTCTTCGTTTTCCTTCGTGTTGTACCCGGCGATGGTGATGTTCTGTCCTATATCGTCATTCGCCAACTCCGGGTCATTGGTCGCCGCAACCGCGCGGACCCCGGGGAGCGAGTCCAGGTTTTGCAGCATTCGTTCGTAGACCGCCTTGTTTTCCGTGGGCGCATATCCGGCTAATGATGGATTCACCTGAAAGGTCAGCAGGTGGTCTGTGGCAAATCCAACATCAACGGTCTTCAGGCGCTGTAACGTGCGGACGAAAAGACCCGCCCCTATGAGCAGCAAGAGGCTAAGCCCAAGTTGGACTCCGACTGCAAAACGCCGGAAGCGCAGTGTCCCGCCAGTCGCGGTGACTTGCGGCTTCAGAGCGGGCATAAGGTCTGGCCGCCAAAACTGAATTGCAGGCGCCATGCTGAACAACAAACTGACTGCTATGGCGAGTCCGAAGTTGAAGAGCAATACTCGCCAGTCGAGCCGCGAAGAAAATGGAAGTTCTGGACCCGAACTGCTCCACACCATACGAATTAGGACTGAGGAAACGCTGGGCGCGACCGCAATCCCGAGTGCTCCCCCGCTCAGCCCAAGTACCACACCTTCGACCAGTAACTGGCTGAGTACCTGTCGCCGTTTCGCCCCCAACGCGTAGCGAACCGACATTTCGCGCATGCGCCCGGCGGCGCGCACCAGCAGCAAACTGCTTACGTTGGCGCAGGCCATGAGGATTACGACGCCAACCATTGCCATGAGAATAGTCAACGGGGTCTGAGAGTCGGCCCTGAGTGGTGAAAACCCTCTCGCACCGTCCAGTACAGACAGATGCGAGTGCGTGAGGAAGGCATCCTGGAAATGGTCGGACTTGTGCCCCATCAGTTTCAATTCATCGGCGCGGACGGAATACCATAGAGGTCCAAGCGAGGCCTCTGCCTGTACTCGATTGATACCCGGGCGCAACCTTCCGATGATGTTCAGCCAACGAGAGCGTCGTTCGAGGAGGTCGTTCCATCCCGGCATGACTTCGGCTTTCATCGTCATGGGAACGAAGACTCCCGGAGTGTCTCCCAGCACTGCACTCTTGAAGCCCTGCCGCGCGATGCCGACGACGGTGAATGGTGATCCGTTGATCAGGATGCTCTGGTTAACAATCGCGGGATCGGCGCCAAATCGGCGTTGCCAGTAATTGAAACTCAGGACTGCCACGGGATTTGCGTGGGGAGCGCTCTCGTCGGCTGTGGCAAACAGGCGACCGGTTGCCGGGCGTACTCCCAGAACATCAAAGTAGTTGCCCGATACCAGTTCCGCCGTAACGAGTTCTGGCTGGTTGTGCCATTGCACTCCCACTTGCGTCGAATCGGTGGCGATCAGGCCGTCGAAGGCGGAGTTGCGATCGCGCAGGTCCCGATACATGGGATACGAGAAGTAGAAATGCTCGTCGGTGCGAGAGGAGAGGTGGCCGCTATCTTCGCCAGAAAACTGCAGGATCACGAGGCGATCCGCATCTTTTACTGGCAGGCTGCGCAATAGCACTTGATCGAGCAGCGTGAAGATCGCGGTGTTGGCACCGATGCCGAGCGCCAAGGTCAGCACTGCGACGGCGGTGAATCCCGGGTACTTGCGCAACTGGCGAAAAGCGTAGCGAACGTTCTGAAGCAAAGTTTCCATAAGTTTTCACTCGTAACGCAGGGCCACCAAGGGATCTACCTTTGCAGTGCGGCGAGCCGGAATCCACGCTGCAATTACTGCTACGAGTACCAAGACTCCGGCTGCTGCGGCCAGAGTGACAGGATCATTGGGACGTACGCCAAACAACATAGAACCAATCCAGCGAGCAATCACAAGTGATCCCATGATTCCGGCGGCGGCGCCGACGCCGATCCAAACCGAAGCCTGCCAGACGACAATTCCAACCACTTGACTCTGCGTAGCTCCAAGAGCCATACGGATGCCGATTTCCTGTGTGCGTTGATTCACGAGCAGCGATACGACCCCATAGATTCCAAACGCGGTCAGGAGCAAGCCGATGAGGGCGAACAAGGATAAGAGAGCAGCGCTGAAACGCGGTCGCTCTGCCATCCTGCTGACATTCCGCGCCAAGGTACTCAACTCGACAGGCAATGTCGGGTCAAGGCCGGCGATCGTTTGCCGCAACTCCTGCTCCAGAGTTGGACCTGCGATTGCGCTGCGGATGATGATGCTTACGCGCTGCGAATCCGGATAGTTGAAGATGACATCATTGTCACTGTGGTGGCGGACCATGTAGTACTCGGGTCCGACTGTCCCTCCCAGACCTTGGTTCTGCGCATTGCCCGTGACACCCACAATAGTGAAGGGAGAGCTCAGAGCCGATCTGTCGGTGCGAAATTGAATCCTTTTGCCCAAAACATCTTCAGTAGAAAACATCTTTCGAGCCAAGGCTTGGTTGAGAATGATTGAGTGAACGTCGGGATTGCGGTCCTGCTCATTGAACTGACGGCCGCGGAGTAGCGCGATTCCCAATGCCGAAAAATAGTCAGGCGTGACGCAGCGCCATCCCACGATGCCGCCAACGCCCTCGGTGGAGGCAAGGGGCGGTTCACCTTCTCCTTGCAACGCAAAATAGGGCATGGTTCGGACGGGCGCACTGGGTGGGAGTGAATCCGTCAGAGCGGCAGCATTGATTCCTGGAAGTTCTGAGAGTCTTCTCTCGACAGCCTCGAAGAACGCAAGCCGTTCTCTTGAGGTGGAGTATTTCTGCTGTCCCAGCGTGAACTCCGCAGTCACAATATTTTGTGTATTGATTCCCAAAGGCTCGGCCTGAAGTTTTCGTAGGCTCCGGACAAACAGAAACGCGCTGGTCATGAGGATGATCGCAATCCACACTTCGACGACCAGCAGACTCTGTCGCAGGTGACTGGGGCGCAGTCCCGCAGCTGCGTTTACCGAGAGCATTTGCGGTGGCCTCTCCAGAGCGGGTGCTGTCCCAAAGAAGATCCCCGAGATGAGTGACACTGCCAGCGCGAAGAGCAAGATCCGGATATCGATTGAGGTTTCAGACAGGCGCGGGATTCCCGCCGGGGCCAGTGACACGGAGACTCGAAGAATGAGATAAGCGAGTCCGGTGCCGACCGCTCCTCCGATGAGTGCAAGCATAACGCTCTCGGTCAGTCTCTGACGGAACAAGCGAGCGCGTCCGGCTCCGAGCGCAGAACGAACCGCCAATTCCAGGCGCCGGCCCGTACTTCGGGCCAGGACCAGATTGGCCGCATTGGTGCAGGCAATCGCAAGAAGAGCAACTGCTGATAGCAGAAGCAGCCATGCGGCGCGGCTAGAGTCGTGGACCTGCAGATCATGGATGGAGTGCACCTGCAAGCGGAGCACTTGCCGGAAAGGAGGCGGCGCAGCCTGCACAAAATCGCGAAACAGGGGTTGCAACTCTGCCTTGGCTTGCTCGACAGTCGCGGCGGGTTTCATGCGGCCGAATACACGGACCACCGGTCCCATCACATTCCGTTGCACAATCGATTCGTCGAGCGCTTGCGGGACAACCAGATCGGTATGGGCGAGCGTGGGATATTCGAAATCACGCGGCAGCACGCCGATGATCTCGGTCGACTGGCCATCGACGGACATGACCCTGCCAACGACGTTTCGATCTCCGGCGAAACGGTCTTGCCACAAGCGGTAGGAAAGCAGCGCTACTCTGGGCGAGTTGGGCCGATCTTCTTCGCGCGAGAAATTTCGCCCCAGCAACGGCCGGATGGAGAACGTCGGCAAGAACGTGGACGCCACCGCAGCACACGCGACTCGTACCGGTTGCCCGTCGGTGAGATCGCAATCATTCACGCCCATTGATGAAGTGAAATTGGTGAATGCAATCTGGCGGTCGCGCCAGTCCAGATAGTTCGAGGCGAAAAGGAACTCGCCGTCGATGATCGGTGCAACCACACCGACCGACACCAGTTGTTCGTCATGAGGATATGGCAAGCTGCGGAAGAGAATGCGGTCGACCAGATTGAACATCGCAGTAGCGGCGCCGATTCCAATCGCAATCGTAAGGATCGTCAACCCCGCGAATCCCGGGCTCTTGAGGAGTTGGCGCCCCGCGTAGCGAACGTCTTGGACTAAGCCATGCATCGCATCATGTCCTTTACTCGTACCGCAGCGATTACTGCAACGGAGGTGAAGCCGAAGCTCGTGCGCAACTGGCGCAGGCCGAACCGTATGTCCTGAAATACTCCAGTCATCACTTCACCTCGCTACTCGTAACGCAAAGCCTCCATCGGATCGACCTGCGATGCTCTGCGAGCCGGGATGTAACTGGCCAGCAGCGCAAAGACGGCAAGCACGCACGCTACGGCGGCCAGTGTGGCCGCATCCCAGGAACGGACGCCGAAGAGCAGGCCGCGAATGAGAGTGGCCGCGCCGACGGCGCAGAACAATCCCGCTACGATTCCGATCCCAACGAGCCATGCTGCTTCGAGCAGGATCAACTGATAGACCGATTTGCGTTGCGCACCCAGCGCCATGCGCACGCCAATCTCCCGTGTTCTGCGCCCAACCGAATACGCGATCACTCCATAGAGACCCACAACGCCGAGCAGCAATGCGACGAAGGCGAAGCCTCCCACCAGCCACGCCGAAGAGCGGTGGATATACGCGGTCGGCGATTGGTTAATCTTGCGGGCCATGGTCATTTCGTTCATCGTGCCGATCCCGGGATCGACTTCATGGATCGCACCAACCATGGCTGGCAGCAGCGACGCTTCCGACTGCGAAGTGCGCATGACAATGTTGAAGTCTGTGTCGGGACTCTGAGGGAACGGATAGTAGACGGCGGGCCAGATTTCCGCATCCAGCGATCCGTCGCGGATGTCTTCCACAACTCCCACCACCTCTCGGAGAGAGTCGGGTGAAAGTTTTGTGTCTCCAATCTTCTTTCCGATCGGATCTTCCCCAGGGAAGTATTTCTTGGCCAGAGTCTGATTGATGATTACCACACGCGGCCGGGAGGCGTCGTCGAATTCCGTGAAGAATCTGCCTTCGAAAAGCTTTGCCCGAATTGAGCTGAAGAAGGTGTGGCTAATGTCCCGCTGGTTTACCTCATTGTGCTCGCCGTTATATGGATGGCCGGCGATCCTGATCCAAGTCGTGTTTCCGTTGAAGCTGACCGGCAAGACTGAAGTAAGGCCTACTGACTGCACTCCGGGCAAGGTCGAGAGACGTTCCAGAATCTTCCGAGCGGCTTGCGATTGTTGTGGGTCTTTCGGGTAGTCGACTTGAGACAATTCCACTTCGACGGTGGCAAGGTGCTCCGGCTGGAACCCCACCTCGACGTGCAACAAACGATACAGGCTCTTTCCAAGCAACCCCGCGCTTACCAGAAGGACAATGGCAATCGCCAATTCTGCGACGACGAGGTTCGCCCCGAAGCGCCGCCATAGAGTTCCGGCATAACCCCGGCTGCCTTCCGCTAAACCTTCTTTGATTTCCCGCACTGACAATCGGAATGTGGGCGTAATAGAGAACAGGATCGTCGCGCACAGTGAAATCGCTAACGCAAAGGTCAGCACGTGGGAATTCAATCCCAATCCAGCCAGGTACGGCATGTAAGCCATCAGATCTTTGGAGATGAGGTGCATTAGGATCTGCATCGCTGTCTGCGCGGCGGCCAGACCCAGTACTCCGCCCACAAAGGCAAGCGCCAAGCCCTCGGTAGTGAACTGCCGCATGAGGCGAATACGCGATGCGCCAAGCGCGCCGCGCACGGCGATCTCGCGTTTGCGGCTCTCCGATCGGACCAGTAAAAGACTTGAGACATTCACGCAAGCGATGAGCAGTAGAAGTCCGGCGCCGCCGAGAAGTGCGAGGAGTATTGGGCGCGCGTCCTTCACAAACACCTCTGAAAGAGGTGCCACAGTGGCTCCCTGGCCGCGGTTATCGTCGGGATACTGAATCTCTAACTGCCGCGCAATGGCCTTCATATTAGCCAGCGCTGTCGCGACGGTTGCGCCGTCTTTAAGCCTACCGATGCCGTACATATCGTGGCAGCTCCTGTGGGTATGGCAATAACCCTCGGCCCGAAGGGTTGTCCAGAACTCCGCATCTCCTTGCGGAGCGAACTGGAAGCTCTGCGGCAGCACGCCGATGATCGTGAACGGAATTCCACTGAGCGTTACCGTTTCACCGGCGACGTCCTTCCGTCCGCCATAGCGTTTTTGCCAGGTTGTATAGCTCAAGATCACTGTCTGCGCGGCTTGGAGTTGATCTTCTCCGTCCCGGAAATCCCGGCCAAGAACAGGAGTAACTCCCAACGTCCGAAAGAAACCGTTACTCACCTTTACGGCTGGCACGGGTTCACTTCCCGAGTCCGCGCGCAGGAGATATCCGGATGTGTTGTAGGCTTCGAGCGAGCTGAAGACCTGATTTAATCTCTTCCAATCGAGATAGTCCGCGTACGAGAGATTGGCGCGGGGAAACATCGCAGCGTTCTCGGTGACGTCCACCAAACGACTGGGTTCGGCATACGGGAGCGGCCGGATCAGCGCAGCGTCCACAAAGCCAAAGATAGCCGTGCTTGCGCCGATGCCGATCGTCAGAATCAGAATCGCGGTGATCGCGAAACCGGGGCTCTTGCGCAACTGCCGTAGGGCGTACCGGATATCTTGAAGCAGGTTTTCCATAAATTCTCCTTACTCGTACCGCAGCGCCACGATGGGATCGATCCGCGCAGCTCGCCATGCCGGCACCCCACTTGCAATTACTGAGACCACCGCGAGCACTCCAATCACCCCCGTGTAGGTGAGCGGGTCAAGGCGTGACACACCGAACAGCAGAGCACCGAGGGCCTCAGTCGCAGTCAAGGCTCCGGCGAGTCCGATGAGAACGCCGAACCCCGTAAGAGTCATCCCCTGACGCAGCACCAGCGTGAGGATGCTGCGGCGCGAGGCGCCGAGTGCGGATCGTACGCCGATCTCGCGCGTACGTTCGGCCACGCTGCCGGAGAGAACGCCATAGACTCCCGTCGCCGCCAGTATCAGCGCAACCAAGCCGAAAGCCTCGAACATAATCAGAACAAAGCGCCGCTCCGCCGCCGACGCGGCCAGTAATTCGTCCATCATTGCGACGCGCACAATCGGCTGATCTCGGTCTACCGACCATATTGCGTTCTTGATCAAGTCCGCCGCATTGCCGCGGGCTCGCACGACCAGTGACAATGTTCCGTCGGCCCAGTGCCATTGAGTCGTTGGTGCGTAAACCGCGTCGGTATCGCCGAGAGCCAGCGACATCTGTCTCACATCTCCGACCACGCCCACGATGGTGAACATCGGGCTGTTGACCAAGCCGCCGACATGAACACGCGTCCCAATTGGATCCTGGTTGGGAAATCTGCGCTTGGCTAGCGACTCGCTGATGAGCATGACTGGCGGTGTATTGCTAGTGTCGTGATCATCGAGCAAACGGCCGCGCCGCAACGGAATATTGAGTGCGTCGAAGTAACCCGGTGTGACCGCGTACCGGTAGACGGCATAGCCAATTTCGGGAGCGTCGCCCTCGAACTTCGCGCCATACACGTCGGAGTCACCGCTGAGCGGCAGTTGGCTCGTAAATGCCGCGGCAGTGACACCGGGGACCGCGCGCACAGCATCGAGCGCGCTCGCAAAAAACTGGTGGCAGATGCGATCATCGTCATATTTCCGTCCGTAGGTCTGCACTTGCATGGTGAGCCTGGCGGAGGTCTCGAAACCCGGAGAGACTGCGAGCAGGCGCCGCATGCTGTGCAACAGCAACCCGGCGCTTACCAGCAGGATCAGCGCAAGTGCCACTTCCGCCACGACGAAGGCGCGGCGAGTCCGTTGATGATCGCCCGCCGTGCGCTGCGAACTTTGTTGCGATGCCCTGAGCAGATCGCCGCGGGAAGTATGCATTGCCGGAATCAGCCCGACCGCCAAGCCGATGATGATCGTTACGCCGAATGCAAACGCAAAGACTGCACCGTCGACCTGAATGGCATTGACTCGCGGCAGCCCCGGCGGACTCAACGCTACTAACAAGCGGACACCCGCCTCGGTCACGACCATCCCCAAGGCCCCACCAAGGATGGACAGCAACAGACTCTCGGTCACCAGTTGCCGGGTCAATCGCGCTGGCGCAGCGCCGAGCGCCGCACGCATGGCGATTTCGCCTCTCCGCTGCGTTCCACGCGCCAGCAACAGGTTTGTCACATTAACGCAGGCGATCAGGAGAACCAGGATCACCGCGCCGAAAATCGCGAGCAGCGCGGGCCTAACGCCCCGCGTGATATCGTCCTGCAATAGATCCGCGATGAGCCCTTGCTTCATCGCTGCCCAACGAGGACGTGGAAATTCGACGACAGGAGTGCCCGCAATCCAGGCCAAGTCGCTTCTGGCTTGCTTCTGGCTGACACCCGCTCGAACCCGCCCCACCATTCGCAGATGATGTCCCCACTCCCGGGTCTCGATGGATGCAATATTTCCTGTGTTGTATTGCAGAGGGGACCACGCTTCGGCGGAGGGCGCGAGCACATTGTCGAACGCGCTCGGCATGACGCCGATCACGGTATAAGTCTCGTCGTCGAGTTTTATCTGGTGTTGGAGGATCGAGGCATCGCCACCAAAACGACGCCGCCACAACCCATCGCTAAGGATGACGACCTTTGGCCCGTGGAACACATCATCGAAGGGTTGGAAGTCGCGTCCCAAGGCCGGAGTCACGCCCAGAGCACGAAAATATGCGGCGCTCACCTGCTGGCCATCGATTCTTTCGGGTTGATCGGCGCCAACCAGCGTGGGCTGCCACGTCTTCATCACCGCGATGGCCTCGAAGGATCGATTTCGCTCCACCAGTTCACGATAAGTATGGAAAGTCTGGGGAGAACGGACACCGTCCTCATCCGCATACCAGATCATCATGATCCGACTGGCATGCGGATAAGGCAGCGGTTCAAACAGAATGGGGTTAAGCGTGCTGAAGATTGCCGAGGTCCCGCCAATTCCGAGCGCCAGAATTACAATGGCGGCGCAGGCGAACCCCGGAGCCTTCCGCAATTGCCGGAGCGCGTAGCGAAGATCGTGAAGCAGATTTTCCATAACGACTCTTTACTCGTACCGCAATGCCACCATCGGATCGACTTTCACCGCCCGGCGCGCCGGGATGTAGCTTGCAAGCAACGCTACCGCGGTCAGCACAAAGGAGACGCTTCCCAGTACGAGCGGATTGCCGGGTTTCACGCCATAAAGCAGAGTCCCAAGCAGTCGGGTCAATCCAAGCGAGGCCATAATTCCGAGTGCGATGCCCACCGCAACCCAAACCATGCTGCCGCTCAAAATGAGTTTCAAAACGTCTGTCCGCCCGGCGCCCAGTGCCATGCGGATGCCGATTTCCCGCGTGCGCTGCGTCACCGAATAACTCACCACTCCGATGATGCCTACCGCTGCCAGCGCCAAAGCGAGCGCCGCGAATCCGCCTAGCAGAAAGGTGGGGAATCTTCTTGAACCGACTGAGCCATTTACGACGTCCTGCATTAGCGCAACTTGCGATACAGGTCTTTCGGGTTCGACCTCGGCGAGAGCCGCCTTAATCGCAGGTGCGTAGGAAGCCGGCGCGCCCTTGGTCCGCACCACGACGCTCATTACCGGCCAACCTGCTTGCGGGTAGGGCCGGAAGAACTGAGGGTGAACGTTCTCGTCCAGACCCCAGTTGTGTACATCTTTCACGACTCCTACAACCGTTAGGCGTGGGCCGTTGGGACCTCCCAGGCGTATGGCTCTGCCGACCGGATTTTCGTTTGGCCAGTACGTGTGCGCCATGGCCTGATTGATCACAATCACGCCTGGCGCTCCGATTGAGTCCTGGTGCGTAAACTCGCGTCCCTCGAGGGTCGGAACTCCGAGCGTTCTGAAATAGTTCGGACATACAACTGAATAGGCGGCACCGGGCATATTCTGGGGGCCCGGGTCGGGTCGTCCTTCTACCACGAATCCTCGGCCGGCATCTCCTTGGAACGGAAGGTGTGCGACCGCACCTGCCGCCACGACCCCCGGAACCGCGCTCACATGTTCATCCATGTTGCGGCAGAAAAGAGGGTGGTCGGGAGGCCCGTTGTAGATAATGGCTTGCGGCAGCGACATCTGCATGGTGATCACATTTTTGGGGTCTAACCCTGGATCGACTCCGAGCACCCGAGAGAGGCTGGCGATCATCAGTCCGGCACCACATAACACCACGAGTGCCAGCGCGACTTCCGACGCCACCAGCGCGTGGCGCAAATGACTTCGGGCACCGCTGGCCCCGCGACCGGCTTCTTGCAAGGGGCTGCCGATTTCGCCGCGAATCGTGCTGATGGCAGGAATCAGGCCGAAAATGATTCCGGTCAGCAGCGACACCACGAACGCGAAACCAAAGACCTGACCATCAATTGGGAGGCTTGCAAGATCGCGAAGCGGCAGAAATAGCAGACTGCCGGGAAGCACCGACGGCAACGCGCTGGTCGTCCACCATGCCAACAATAACCCCAGCACTCCTCCGAGCAAGGCCAGCAGTACGCTTTCCGTCAATAACTGGCGTACGATCCGCACTCCGCCAGCCCCCAGCGCGCGCCTTAGCGCGAATTCTTTCTGCCGCACCGCACCCCGCGCCAGCAGCAGGTTGGCAACGTTGACGCACGCAATCAGCAATACAAATCCAACGGCCGCAAAGAGTGCCAGCATCGTCGTGCGCACATCCGACATGTCGGCCTCGGCCATCGGTTGTACCGTTGCGCTCATGTTCGGAAGGTCGTTGGGATACTGGCCTGAGAGATCTGTACCGATGGCCGCCATCTCGGACCGCGCCTGCGCGAGCGTCACTCCCGGCTTTAGCCGCGCGCACGATACGAAGCTGTTATCGTCGCGTCCCTTGTCTGTCTCGGTGTACCCCACCGGAACCCATAATTGGCGTGGTCCGCTCCAAAACTGCCAGCGAAAGTCGGGCGGCATGACGCCTACAACCGTGAAATCCTCGCCATCCATCCGAATCGTCTTGCCTACCAGGCTGCGGTCGGCGTCGTAACGACGCTTCCACAATCCGTAACTGAGAATTACCACCCGCGATTTTCCAAGTTCTTCTTCTTGAGGCAGGAAGTTTCGGCCAAGAAACGGTTGTACTCCGAGCACATCGAAGAAAGTAGAAGACACGCGCAGGCCCGAGACCTGTTCCGGTTCGCGGCTTTCTCCGGTCGGAGCAAGGTTGTAACCACGGCCGGCCGAGTCGAAGATCGCAATATTTTCAAAAACGTGATTCTGCTTCGCGATGTCCCAGTAATTGGGCGCAGAAACAATATTGAAGTTGCTCGAATTCCTTCCGAATGTCTCCCAGACCAACACCAGGCGATCGGGATCACGAAACGGCAATTTCTTGAGAATCGTGGCATTTGTCACGGTGAAAATCACCGTGTTTGCAGCCATGCCGAGGGCCAGCGTCACCACGGCAACGGCGGCAAAGCCGCGGTTCTTCCCCAGTTGACGAATGCCGTAGCGAATGTCATTTAACAGCCCAGTCATCGCAAAGCCTTCTCACTCGTACCGCAGCGCAACCATCGGATCGACTTTCGTTGCACGGCGAGCGGGGACGTAACTCGCCATCAATGCGACCGCCACCAACACCAGGCCCACCGTCCCATACGTCAAAGGATCCAGAGGACTCACGCCGTAGATTGCATTGGCGACAACCCGTGCAGACAAAGCGGCCAAAATCAATCCCGCCGCCATACCCGAGATTGTCAGCGTTCCACTCTCGCGCAGAATCAACCGCAGAATGTCGCGCGGCTGGGCACCCATGGCTACGCGCACTCCAAATTCGCGCGTGCGTTGCGCTACCGAATACGCCATCACGCCATACAATCCCATCGCCGCCAGCAGCAGTCCCGCGCCGCTAAGCAGCGTGAGTAGATTTGCGGCAATCTTCGCCCCAAACAGCGACGCCGAGATGTACTCCGTCATGGGCTGAGCATCGAACAGGACGATTGCCGGATCGATCGCTGCAGCCTCACGGCGCACCGCGGCAATCGACTCATTGACGGATCCGGAAGTGCGCACGTGGAACGTCAGGCCATACTCCGGGCGGAAGATCTGGCGGATCGGAATGTAGAAATAAGGTTGCGGGTTTTCAGTGACGCGATGATATTTACTATCCCTCGCGATCCCCACAATGGTGAACCACTGGCCCCATCCATGCACCTTGTGGCCGATCACACTGTGGTTCGGCAGAAATCGGCGGGCAAATTCCTGATTGACGATCATGACTAGAGGAGCCTTGGAGTCGTCATGCCAGTCGAAATCGCGGCCTTCGATGAGTGGGATTTTCATCGAATCGAAATAGCCTGGCGAGATTAGATCGCGATAGATCTTCATGTTCTCGTTCGGGGCGGGTACGTATCCTTCGACCTCAAGGCTTTCCCAGTTTCCCCCGTGAAAACCGAGCGGCACGGAATCGTCATAGCTGACTGCACTCACTCCCGGGAATTGCTCCAGCCGGTCCCGTAAACGGCGGCAGAAGTTGTCGGTCTGCTGGGCATCGTAGTTGGCAGTGGAGAAATCGAATTGCGCCAGCGCGACTCCGTTCGGCGCGAAGCCTGGATCCATCGTGCGGGCGCGTTCAAAGCTTTTGAGAAATAGAGCCGCACCGACCATTGCGACGACCGCTAGCGCTACCTCGGAGATCACCATGAATCCGCGCAATCGATGCGCGTGAATGCCTGAGATTCCACCGCGTCCGCCCTGCTTCAATGCTTCACCGACATTGGCCCGAGACGAATGCAGAGCCGGCACCAATCCTGCTAGAACCGTCACCGCAACTGCTAACGCCGCGGTAAAGCCGAAAACGCGGCTGTCCAAGGGAGGAGCAATCATTACTGGTCGAGCGACAGCAGGGAGAAGCCAGCGCAGGGCTCCGCCGAGCCAATTCGCCAGGACCAGCCCGAGAATGGATCCGATCAGAGCCATGAGCAGCGTTTCGGTCAGAAGTTGGGTGATGAGCCGCCAGGGTCTAGCTCCCAGCGCCAAACGCACGCTGAACTCCTGTTGTCTCCCAGTGGCGCGAGCCAGCAGCAGATTCGCGAGATTGGCACACACAATTAAGAGAACAACGCCTCCGATGCCCATCAGGATGGCCACCGGAGTGAGCAGCATTGCCTGCGTGCCGAAGTGCGACTGCCACACTGGGAGGACTGTTGCGCCTACTCCCAGATTAGAGTCCGCGTCGGTTTCCGCCATGCGGTTCGCGAGCGCCTGTACTTCTCCGCGTGCCTGGTCAATCGCAATCCCCGGGGCCAGCCGGGCGAGCAGCATGAAGTTGCGCGTGTTGCGATCCTGCAACATCCACACGCCAGTGTGAGTCATCTGGCCGTACATCGTGAGGGGCACCCAGAAGTCATAGTCGAGCCCGGCGTGAGTACCGTGGAAGCCCTCGGGCGCTACGCCGATGATCGTGAGTGGTGTTCGATTGACACGCAGCGTGCTTCCAATGGCGGAAGGATTCAATCCGTAGTACGACTTCCAATATCCATGGCTGATGACAACGACCGGGTGGGCGTTCTGGGCATCATCACGTTCGTCGAGAGAGAAAAAGCGACCGGCCTCGGGTTTGATACCGAACATGTCGAACACACCACCCGAGACCATTTCGCCCCAGGCACGCTCCACGTTCGGCACTTCACCGACTGAGAACAGATAGCCTCGGTATGCTGTTACCGAGTTGACCAGGCGCAGGTTGTTCCGGAAATCGCGGAAGTCCAGATAGGAAGTAGTCAGCGGTTCGCCATCCGGTGCGGTGTTCTCGATCGCCACGATTCGGTCAGGATCTGCGGCGCCGGGGAACGGATTCAGGACCAGAGAGCGGAGCCAGCCGAATATGGTTGTGTTCGCGCCAGTGCCGATTGCAATCGTGAGGATGGCCACGGCTGCGAAGGTCGGACGGTTGCGAAAGGTCCGCACAGCGTAGCGCAGGTCTTGCAACAAAGCAGTCATAGTTGTCTCACTTTCCTTACTCGTACCGCAGCGCCACTATCGGATCGACTCGCATCGCTCGACGCGCCGGGATGTAACAGGCGATAAGCGCCACCGTACTTAACGCCAGCAGGACGATCGAAAATGTCGCCGGATCACGCGGACTCACCCCGTACAGAACGTCCGAGACGAACTGCGTCACCAGCAACGCGATGCCACATCCGACAATCTCGCCTGTCAGGATCAGCCTCATTCCGTGCCGCAGTATTTGCCGCAGAACGTCGTTTCGTTGTGCTCCCAATGCCATGCGAATACCGATCTCGTGCGTTCGCCGCACGACCGAATACGCGATCACTCCATAGAGCCCAACCGCGGCCACGATGAGCGCCAGTGCAGCGAAAGCAGAAAGCAGGATGGTGCTGGTGCGCCGCAGCGTGATTGATTGCGCCGCGAGGTTCCGCATCGGCATAGCGTCGAATACCGGCTGATCTTTGTCGACGACCCAGATGGCTTGTTTTGCGGGTTTCAACAGTGCGGCAGGATCGCCATTTGTTCTGACCACGAACGCAAGGAGCGGAAACGGGTCTTGGGCCAGCGGCCGAAAAATCTCAGCGTGGGGTAGTTGCTCCGGTCCGAAGGACTTCACATCTGAAACTTCTCCTACGATCCGCCAACGCTCAGGGTGGGGGTACTCGTCAATCTGCAGAACCTTGTTCACCGGGTCCTGATTCCCGAAATAGCGTCGTGCAAGAGTTGCATTGACAATCGCAACGCGTTCGACGCCCGCGCGATCTGCTTCGGTAAAGTTGCGGCCTCGCAGCATGCCGATGCCCATCGTCGAAAAATATTCAGGCGTTATCAGGCGGTTGTCGGCGTTGGCTTTAGGTGCGCCTGTCTGTCGAACGTCCCCTTCGATAGTGAAGTCAGTGCCGCCCCAGAATCCCGACAGTGGCAGGAAGTTGGTGGCGGAGACGGATGACACGCCAGGAATTTGCTGCAGGCCCGCAATCACGCCCCACACGAAAGAAGTTCGCTTTTCAGGATGCTCAAAGGGATACCGAGTCTGGGGAAGGAAGACTTCCAGGCCCAAAACGGAATCAGGACGGAAGCCCAGATCCTGTCGATATGCATGACGAAAGCTCTCGATCATCAGGCCGCCGCCCGCAAGTAAAACCAGAGTCAGCGCAATCTCTGCCGCGACCAGAGCGCTTCGCACACGTGTCGATCGCACACCGGATGTTGAAGTACGAGATTCCCTGAGCGCGTCATTTCCGTCCGCATTGGCGGATTGCATGGCAGGTACAACGCCAAAGATCAGCCCAGTCACGATGGTGACTCCCAATGCGAAGAGAAGCACAGGCCCGTTGATCGGAATCGCCTCCAGTTTCGGAATGCTCAGGTTGGCGATGCCGTTCGGGAAGATGCTGAGTAGGAAACGTGTGCTCCAAACGGCAAAAATAGATCCCAGTATTCCCCCTAATAAAGAGAGCACCAGACTTTCACACAGAAATTGCCGCAGCAGACGGAGCCGGCTAGCGCCTAAAGCAACTCGAACCGATACCTCGATTCTCCGGTCACCTGCTCGTGCCAGAAAGAGGCTCGCTATGTTGACGCAGGCAATCAGCAGCACAATGCCGACAGCGCCGAAGAGCGTCAGCAACGGCTGCCGAATATCGCCTGATAATTGATGTCGTACCGGCTCGACCCAGGTTTCATTGCCCGCATCGGTTTTAGGATGTTGCAAGGCGATCTGGCGTTCGAGCGCATTCATGCGCACTTGTGCTTCTGCAATCGAAATACCGGATTTCAGCCTGCCGATCACGTGGATGTAGCGGTATTCGTAATTGCCGGCGTCGGAAGAGAGTGAAAGCGGCTTCCAGAGCTCGGTTTGCGGGGGATACTGAAATCCCGGCGGCATCACGCCGATGATCGTGTGGGGCTTATCGTCGAGCGTGATCGATTTTCCCAACGGGTTCGGATCGCCATGAAGCGTATTTCTCCAGAACTTGTCGCTGATGACGATGACCTGTGCTTTGGTATCGGCTTCCTGCTCACTGAACGTGCGGCCCATCTTGGGCTGAACACCGAGAATGCGGAAGTAATTCGGCGTGAAGGTATATCCGATTACCATCTTTGGCTCGGCTACGCCCGTCAGCGTCACCGCGTTGTCATAGGAAGCAGCGATGTCTTCAAAGGCGTCGTTTCTCTGCTTCCAGTCGGTGAAGTCGCCCGGAGAAATCGGAAACTCTAAATCTCCTCGCGAAGGATTCCGTCCCCAGATCATGGCGAGGCGATCCACCTGCTGGTAGGGCAGTGGCGCCAGCAATACAGCGTTGACCACGGAGAAGATCGCGGTGCTGGCGCCCACGGCCAAGGCCAGTGTAGTGACGGCAATCACCGTGAACGTCTTGTTCTTGCGGAGTTGCCGCGAGGCGAACCGTGCGTCTTGGAGCAGGTCTCTCATGTTTGCACCCCATCCCCAGCGTCCACTGGCTTTGCGTTTACTCGTTCCGCAACGCCACCACTGGATCGACCTTGCTCGCCCGGTAGGCAGGAATGACGCAAGCGAGCAACGCGATTAACGCCAGCAAGACAGCCGCAGCAAGAAAGGTCGTCGGATCCGTTGGTTTGACCTGGAAGACGAGACTTGCCACCAGTCGTCCCACAGCGAGCGCGGCCGCCAAGCCGATTGCGACCCCGAGCAGCGTCGGTTTCATTCCCTCGATTACGACCATGCGCAGCACATCTGTCATGCGCGCACCGAGAGCGAGCCTGATTCCAATTTCCGGTACCCGTTGCCTGACGCTGTACGAGAGCACACTGTAGATGCCAATGGCTGCCAGCAGCAGCGCCAGTCCGGCGAATACGCCCAGCAGAAGCGTGTTGAATCGCGATTGCGACAGGGATTTGGTGACAACGTCATCCATGGTGAAAACGTCGCGAACGGGAACTGTGCCATCCACTTCGTGAATCGCATTCGTGACCGCGGAAACCATGCTGCCCGGAGTCGTCGCAGTACGCACCACAAGGGTCATGGGAAAGGAGTTAAAGGGGGATTCCTCAATCGAGGCGAGTTGATCGAAGGGCACGTAAATCGTTGTTGAAGGGCGCTCCTGGTTCAGACTGTCGAGCTTCACGTCTCCAACCACCCCTACGACTTCACGAACCTGCTTCGGAGAGAACGTCAGCGTTAGACGTTTGCCGATGGGATCCTCGCCGGGCCAGAAACGCCGTGCCATTGATTCGCTGATCAGAATGGACGCCGGCCTATCGCTAACGTCCTGATCCCCGAAATCGCGTCCTCGCAGCAAAGAAATATGCATGGAGTGCAGGTAGCCGGCGCTGATTAACCGGACGTCGACTTCGGGTTGGTCCGCCATTGCCACTTGCGGCTGCCCTTCGATCGCGATGGGCTGATGAGAACCACCGTTGTCGAGCGGAATGTCGTCGACAACGCCCGCCGCCTCCACGCCCGGGAGCGCTCTCAGGCGCTGCATCGCTTGATTGAAGAAGTTGATTTCTTGTACGGGTTCAGAAAACTTAGCGCGAGCGATCGCAGCTGTCATGGTGAGAACACCGTGAGACTCGAACCCGGGAGCGACGCGTTGCAGGTGTTGGAAACTGCGGATCATCAGTCCGGCGCCGACCAACAGAACGAGTGAGAGTGCGACTTCCGCCACAACCAGGATCCTGCGGGTACCGTGGCTAGCAGAACTCGCGTCGGTTCGCCCCAGCCCTTGTTTCAGCGCCTGGTTGACATCGGAATAGGCCAGCCGGATGGCGGGAAGTACTCCGGCGAAAATTCCCGTGAGCACTGAAATGCAGGCTGTGAATGCGAGCACCTGCAAATTCAAGTGGACCATCATCAGGTCAGGTAGCTGATTTGCCAGAAATGACAGGATGAAACGCTGACCGAAAGGAGCGACGATCAATCCCAGCGCCCCACCGATGACCGCCAGCAGCACAGATTCGGTAAGAATCTGGCGCAGCACACGGCCGGAACTCGCTCCCAGAGCGGTGCGAATTGCAATCTCCTTCTGCCGGCCGAACGTGCGGGCAAGCACAAGGTTGGCGACGTTTGCGCAGGCGATCAGCAGCACAAAAGCAACGGCACCAAGCAGCACGAGCAGCGCTGGCCGGACGTCAGTGACCATGTCCTGATGGAGAGGCACAACTGATGCGCCCCATCCCTTGTCATCGGCGGGGTAGAGTTGCTCAAGGCGGCTCGAAATTGTGTTCATCTCAGCCTGCGCCTGTTTCAGGTCGACGCCCGGCTTGAGTCGCGCGATCACCACAGAGTGATGCTCCCCACGGACCGCGCGTTCCTTGTCGGTCCAACCCATGGGCGTCCACATCTGAACCTGCATCTGCCCGTAATCCGGGAACCGGAAGCTTTCGGGCATCACTCCCGCGACCAGGAAATTCTTTCCGTCCATCGTGATGTTGCGGCCGACAAGGTTTGGATCCGCACCGAAGTGCTCCTGCCAGAACCGGTGACTCAGGACAACCACATTTGTGTGTCCCGGCTGGTCCTCTTCGGGGGAGAAAACGCGGCCCAGCATCGGGGCAACTCCGAGCGTTTCAAAAAAGCCGGAACTGACGGCGCTAGCGTCGACTTGCTGCGGCTCTGTAGCGCTGGTGAGGGTGAATCCGCGGTAGTTGTAGATCGCCATCCGCTCGAAAACGTGGTTGTCTCGTTGCCAGTCGAAATAATTCGCGGCCGACACGGAGAAGGTGGGGATCCCGGGAAAGCTCTTCGCGGGGGGCGTGTGCCAGACGCGAACGATCTGCTCGGGATCCTTGAACGGAAGAGGACGGAGCAATACTCCGTTCACAACGCTGAAAATTGCGGTGTTTGCGCCGATTCCGAGTGCCAACGTCAGTACAGCAACTGCGCTGAAGCCGGGGCTCTTCAGCAACTGCCGCAATGCAAAACGAAGGTCTTGAAGCAGGTGGTTCATGCGCCAACATCCGCCAACAGTTTCCTGAGTTCTTCTTCGGCCACGACCTTGCCGTCGAAGAGATGTACTTCCCGTTGTGCATGCTTGGCGAAGCGGGGATCATGCGTCACCATGCAGATGGTTGCGCCCTCGCGGTGCAGATCGGCCAGCAACTCCATCACGGCTTCGCCGTTGCGCGAATCCAAATTTCCTGTAGGTTCGTCAGCGAGCAGGATTGACGGTTTCCCGCCCAGTGCACGAGCCACTGCGACGCGTTGCTGCTGACCGCCCGAGAGTTGCGACGGATAATGCCGAACGCGATGTGCCATGCCCACGCGTTCCAGGGCCTCCATAACGCGCCCTTTCCGCTCGGCGCTCGGCATGCGCTGCCGGTAGGTAAGTGGCAATTCGACGTTTTCATAGACCGTGAGATCGCCAATCAGGTTGAAACTCTGGAAGATGAATCCGATCTCCTGGTTGCGGATACGGGCCCGCTCGGCGAAATCCAGGTTCTCCACCGCCTTGTTGTTCAGAAAATAGCGGCCGCCCGTGGGAGTGTCGAGCAGTCCAATAATCGAGAGCAGCGTAGATTTGCCGCAGCCCGATGGTCCTGACATGGCCACATACTCGCCTTTGTTGACTGAAAGGTGCACTCCAGACAGCGCGTGCGTTTCGATTTCGTCGGTGTAGAAGACTTTCGTCATATCGGTAATCTGAATGAGTGGTTGGCTAGCATCGCTCATGAAAGATTCGCCTCGATTTCTGAGTTTTTTTTCTTAATCCTGAAGCCGGATGCGATCTGTATTGTCCCATCGCGACATGTCGGACAGCACGACCGTGTCGCCTTCGTGCAAGCCCTCGATGACTTGAATCGAATTCACCGAAGCACGTCCCACTTTCACCGGAACGCGGGTTGCGTCACGTCCGTCGCCGTCAAGCTTGAACAGGCTGATCGTGCTGTTCTCCTGCCCGAATGCGGGACGCCCCACATAGAGCACGTTATCCAGCCGTTCGAGATCGATCGTGCCGTCAACGCTCAGATCGGGTCGGGCGCCTTTCGGCAGGTCGCCTACCAGTTTGACGTCGACGGTTACCGTTCCGTTTTGCACCCCGGGATCGACCCGCATGACTGATCCGGCAATAACTCCGTTGTGCGTATCGACCGACGCCGGTTCGCCGATCTGCACATCCCTCGCCTGGGTCTCGGCGACTTTCAGTTCCGCCATCAGATGGTTGGGTTGCACCACCTTAGCTAGCATCGTTCCGGGGGTTACGTGCTGCCCCACGTGCAACGGCAGTTCGACGAGAACTCCTTCGATCTTGGCGCGGACCTTCAACGCATCGAGTTGTTTTTGCTTCAACTCCGCCAGGACGCGCATCTGATCAACTTTGGCCTGCAACTGCGCGAGTTGGGCGTCGATCGCTTTCTGCGTACTGTCCAGCCGCTGGTCCTCTAATCCATTGCGGATGGTGAGTTCGTCTGCCTTGCTCTTCGAGGCTTTGTAGGCTAATCCGGAGATAACGCCGAGATCGTAGAGAGCCTTGTCGGTTTGCGACTGCAACTGCGTCGTGTTGTAGTCCGCTTTCACCGTGGCGGCGCCGGCTTTTTGGTTCATCAGGTCGCTTTCCAACTTCATGCGCTGGCTCTGATACTCGGCCTCGGCCGCCTTCCATTGAAGATGTGCGTCCACCGCGGCCTGTTCCACCTGCGGGTCACTCATTTCGACGAGAATGCTGTCGGCTTTCACCAGTGATCCCGGCAGCATAAGAATTCGAATGATGGTGGCTTCGGTCTCGGCCGGAATCTGCAGTACGGATTCTTGCGAAGGCACCAGTGACCCGATCCCGCGCACCTGGCGCAACATTGAGCCGCGCTTCACCGAGTCGGTCCAAACTGTGCCGCGCTCGACCGTGGGCGCAGCCGGCCTCAAGCGGTATACGACTACTGTAAGGGCAGCCACCACCACAACGACCACGGCCGCCGTGGCAATCTGGCGCCGACGTTTACGTTCCTTAAATTCTGGGCGGGCGATATCCATCACTTTGCGGTGTGGCAACTTCAGGGCCAACGTGCGCCAGAGTCAAATCTCTGAAAGCAAAGGCAATACGATGACGTCGTGGTGGGTCCTGTCGGCTTGAAATGTTCGCTGTGAGATTGGACTGTCCATTGCTGGACAGTCCACGCGGCCTTGACGAAACCGCACGCAGGATTCGGTGAACCTTATGAGCTAGGAGTCTTTGACCTGCTGTTCTCTTAACTGCAACTTTGGGCTGAGGCTTGCGGTTCGCCGATCAGGATCGCGACAGGGAAGTTGCGAAACAGGTGACAGAGAGGAATCCGGGGCTCTGCATCCGGTGTGAGCGGCAAACATTCGCCAGTAAAAAGATTGTGATAACAGGCCACTCCATCGCTGGGGATTTCGAGGGTCGTGTCTTGCCAAATTGCCTCTTCACACACTGAGTCGTGACTCTCGCCCATCAACCTGCCGGATAGCCTCGGGACAGCAACAATTATCGTGCGCGCCTCATGTTGTCGGGCAAAGGCGACCACGTATTCGGATTTCGCTCCCGTTACCTGGAGAGGGATGTAACTCCCACGGTGAAACAGGTTGGGCTGCTGGCGGCGGAAGGCGACGGTCTTCCACGTAAGGTATTGTTTCGCCGCATCGCTGTGAGGTGTCGAGATCAAATCCCGAGCCCGGGACGGTAACTCGTGAGGTGAGGCCATTTCTCGCTTCAGCGTCGCGAGCAACTCTCTCCGCCGATCGTAGTCGACAGGCCGCCGATTGTCAGGATCGACCAGGTTAAGTTCCAGCAATTCGTTTCCCTGATAGATATCCGGCACTCCGGGAGATGTCAGTTTGAGAAGAGTTTGTGAAAAGGAGTTGAATGCTCCGATGCGGGCTATGCGGCGTGCTACATCCTCGAAGTCGGCCAGGAAGCGATTATGAGTGGAACGATCGAGAATCGCCCGGGTGAAATCGACGAGCGCACTTTCATACTCTGAATTGGTATTCGCCCAACTAGTGTGCTCTTTGGCTTCGCGCGCCGCTTTGAGCGCGTACTGCTCGATGCGTTCCGTGAATGCCTTCCAGCCAGCATCGTCGGGTGGCTCGGAGGGCCAAGTTCCAATGAGGGTCTGATACAGAAGGTATTCGTCGTTTCGCGTGGGCTCAGACTGTCCATCGATCTTGCGCTTCTTGGCACTGTTCCAGTCGCGCCATCGTCGCAGATGAAGAAGCCACACTCCCGGCATCTCAGAGAGCACGTTAATCCGCGCTCGCACGTCTTCGGAGCGCTTGGAGTCGTGCGTCGAGGAGGCCAGCATCGACTCCGGCCAGCAAGACAGTCGCTCCTGGTTCGCGCGATGAAATTCTTCAACCGTCGCGCCGAAGCGGCTGGGATTTCCGCCGACTTCATTGAGGGAGACGAGGCGGTTGTAGCGGTAGAACGCGGTGTCCTCCAGTCCTTTCGCCATTACTGCGGCCGTGACCTGCTGGAATTTCATGGAAAAACGGACTACCGCCTGCTTGTACCAGCCCGCATCGCTCCCGTACACGTCGATCAGCAGAATGCGCTGCACGAAGTCGAAGACGCTCAGGTCGGCTGCGTTGCTTCTTTTCCTTGCGGCAACGACGGCTTTCTCGACGTAGCGCCGGTCCTCCTCAGAGACCTCAAGACCATTCACGTAGGTGCGATAAACGGGGAAACTGGCGATAATTTCGCCCAGCGCACTGCGAAGACTGTTGAGGGTGAAATCGCAAGTGTACCGGCTGGCAAGAGCGATGCGGCTGAGGAGAGTGGCGAGAACATTCAATTCGCTGGCGAGCACTACCTTGAGGATGAGCTTCTTACATAGATAGACGACGTCTGCAAATTCTGACGAGATGCCGGTGAAGGATCGATAGATACGCTCCATCTTTTCACCGGCTGAACGCTCCACGAAGAGTCCATTGACCAGGTTGGCAAATTCGTAGCCGGTTGTGCCATCAATGGGCCACTGTCTTGGAAGGCGCTCGTTGCCTGTGAGAATTTTTTCCGCGATCAGATAAGCCTCACGGTGTTGGGGTTCCAGTTCTGTCCGCAAGCGACCGCCCAATTGCTCGAAATAACGAGCCGGGTCATAGAGGCCATCGGGATGGTCGACCCGAAGTCCGTCGAGTTTTCCCTGAGCCACAAGGTCCAGGATCAGCTTGTGGGTCTCGTGGAAGACCTTTCCGTTCTCGGTGCGAAGGGCAGCCAGATCGTTGATGTCGAAGAAGCGACGGTAATTGATGTCATCGGCGGCGACGCGCCATTGAGCGAAGCGGTAGGGCTGGGCCTTAATGAGTTCATGCAAAGCGTCGAAGCTGCGGGGATCGTCGGGCGTGCCGTTGATTGTCTTTATGTTCTCGACGATGAATTCCTTCACGTCATGAGATCGCGCGCACAGAGCGGCCAAACGGCGCTTCTGCACTTCCTTTTCACGGTTCCGCTCGACCTTCTGCTCGAGGGTCGCGCCCCGACGGTCCGGCAGATGTCCGAATGCGGTGATGATGCTCTGCAATTCGAGGAAGTCTTCGTGAGTGGACCCGAGTTTTTCCTGCAGGCGTTCGATCTGGAAACTCAAGATGCGTGGGTACTCTTTGGGATCGACCGGGAAGCGATGTTGAAAATAGAAGATGCTGAACTCTCCCCGCTCGGAGTCAAAGGTTAGTTTGAGTTCACCCTTCTCGAGGACGTTCCCGTATTGTTCAGCAAGAACGGGTATCAGAACCTTGCCCTTCAGTTCATCTTTGATGGGGTCCCAATCGATATCGAAGAAGTCGGCGAAGTCAGAGGCCTCGCCGTTCTCGAGAACATCGATCCACCAGGCGTTGTCGCTTCCCATGCCCCCCATGTGGTTGGGAACGATGTCGAGAATCTGACGCATGTCGTGACGATGTAACTCCGAGACGAAGCCTTCGTAGTCGTCCGGGGTGCCCAATTCGGGATTGAGTGAGTTGTGGTCGATGATGTCATATCCGTGCATGCTTCCGGACCTCGCCCGTAGATACGGCGAGGCGTAGACGTGGCTGATTCCAAGATCGCTCAGATAAGGAATGATTGCCCCAGCGTCACGAAAAGTGAAATGTGGATTGAGCTGCAGACGGTAGGTCGCCGTCGGAATTTGATCAAGCCGCTTCACTGTGAGGGACGTCTTTCGCAGACACACACCGAGGTACAATAACCCATTTGAATCTAAATGCAGTGCGGAGCATTCTCCATACAGGATTCTGTGGAGTATTTCGAGGGGAATACCTGATGGAATGCGGCGATTATTTCTCGTCCCGCAGACACCAAACGACCGACCAGGGCGGCAACGAGCCGTGCTCGAATTCTGCGACGGCTTCAGGCGCGCTGCTGTAAAACGGGGAACTCGCGTGCTCGTGTTCGATCGACACGGGTTCGTATCCGAGATTGGCGTGGAGTTCCAGGCGCGCTCCAGACTCAAAAACCCAATCGACTGAGGCCTTGCGCTCACTGCCTTGAGAGGCCTCGCATCTGATTACACACGGTTTTCCAAGATGGGGAACGACTTTGCTTTGTCGGATTGCGAGTAGTTTGCGGTAAAGATTGAGCCAGTCGGCGTGGACCTTATCGCGCAAGTCGTCCCAGTTCAATCTGGATTGCAGGTAACTGCTCTCGGCATTCGGGTCGGGGATAGACTCGCGCTCGTCGGGGTAGTGGAACTTGGCGAATCGGGCGAACTCGTTTCTTCTTCCGTTTGTGACGGCAGCAGCCAAGGCGCCGTGGAAATCACAAAAGAACAGAAACGGTGGGGAAGCGGCAAACTCCTCGCCCATAAATATCAATGGAGGAGGCGGCGCGAGGAGCAGAATCTCCACTACCGTCTTCAGGGCCTGCGGATCAGTGAGTTGGGAGATTCTTTCGCCGAAAGCGCGGTTTCCGATCTGATCATGATTCTGGAGAAAAGAAATGAAGGCGGACGGAGGCAAATGTCTACTGGGTTCACCACGAGTTTCGCCGTGGTACTCCGAGTAGTCGCCCTGATACGCAAAACCTTCCCGCAGACACCGGCAGAGATGCCGCATTGGATCGGGCGCATAGTCGGAGTAGTACCCGTCCGCTTCACCAGTTAACAGTACGTGCAAGCAGTGGTGAATATCGTCGTTCCACTGCGCGTCATACAATCGAATGCCGCCTGCCTGGTCACGACTCAAGTAACGCGCAGTGTTGTCGCCATTCTCGACGATGAGGTGGATGAATCTTTCCGTCCCGAAACGTTCCCGCAGAGTTTGTGCCAATTCGGTAAGGATATCTGGGTTCGACTCGTCGACGATAGCATGCACGGCGTCGAGGCGGAGGCCATCGACGTTATATTCTTCGAGCCAGTAGAGCGCATTATGGATAAAGAAATCGCGCACGACTCGGCTTTCCGGTCCGTCAAAGTTGATAGCGTCTCCCCAAGGCGTGTGGTGACGGTTGGTGAAGAACTCGGGCGCGTACACGTGCAGGTAATTTCCTTCGGGACCGAAGTGGTTATACACGACGTCGAGAAAAATCATCAGCCCCTTAGCATGGGCAGCCTGCACGAGTTGCTTGAGATCTTCGGGGCGGCCGTAAGTACTGTCGGGCGCGAAAAGTAAGACGCCGTCGTATCCCCAATTCCGTGTGCCGGGAAAATCCGCGACGGGCATAAGTTCCACAGCGGTGACGCCTAGATCACGGAGATAGTCCAACTTCTGCTCGACGCCGCGAAATGTTCCCTCGGGTGTAAACGCTCCCACATGTAGTTCGTAGACGACAGCTTCTTCCCAGGAACGGCCTCGCCAGCTTTCGTCGCTCCACTGAAACGCTGTCGGGGCCACAACCTCGCTGGGACCATGAACATCCTGAGGCTGAAATTTCGACGCGGGATCAGGCACGTCCATTTTGTCGTCAATTCGAAAGCGATAAAGTGAGCCAGACGTTGCTTCCGGAGAGATCCGTTCAAACCATCCGTTTTCCAGGGGGAGGAGAGGGTAAGTTCCACCGCCATTTGCAAGACATAGTGTGACCCGCTTTGCGGCGGGAGCCCACAAACGGAAGCGAACATTGCCGTTGGCGAGGACTTCTGCCCCGAAGGGCATGGGGTGCTTACGCTCCATTGCGACGATCCTGCCGACCTTGCTCGCGCTGGCGCTCGACCAGAAGGGCCAGTGACCGGGATTGCAAGGGGTATGGGGTCATGGGCTCGTGTGTTGTACCGGGACTGCGCGCATGCTCGAATGAGGTATCGAGTAGTGAGCTCCACACCATTCCCGACGCGGCTGTCGGGAGGGTGAAGGGAACCTGCTCATGATGCGCGTTCATAAGGAGCACAAAATTCTCATCGGTGATGAGTTGGCCGCGTTCATCGATTTCGTCCACCGCCGAACCGGAAAGAAAAAGACCGAGAGTTCGGGCGTGTTCCTGATTCCATTCCTCATCGGGCATTTCCCCTCCGTCGGGCCTGAGCCACAGAATGTCCTTGATCCCGGCGCCTTTGATGGAGCGTCCTTGGAAAAAATTCCGGCGGCGGAAGACCGGATGGTTCTGGCGAAGCGAAATAAGTCTTCGAACGAAGGCAACCAGTTCTTTTTCTTCGCCAAGCTGCTCCCAATTGACCCAACTGATTTCGTTGTCCTGACAGTAAGCGTTGTTGTTTCCCTGCTGTGTGCGGCCGAGCTCATCGCCAGCGAGGAGCATCGGTACTCCCTGAGATAAGAGGATTGTCGCGAGAAAATTCCGCTTCTGGCGCGAACGAAGAGCGTTGATGGCCGGATCATCTGTTGGCCCTTCCACACCGCAGTTCCAGCTTCGGTTGTTATCGGTACCATCGCGATTGTCTTCACCGTTGGCTTCATTGTGCTTTTGGTTATAACTCACGAGGTCTTGCAGCGTGAAGCCGTCGTGGGCGGTCACGAAATTAATGCTGGCATAAGGACGGCGCCCGCTGCGCGCATAAAGATCACTAGAGCCTGTGATGCGATAGGCGAGTTCTCCGATCTGGCCACCGTCACCTTTCCAATAGGAGCGGACGGCATCGCGGTAGCGGTCGTTCCACTCCGCCCAGCCGATGGGAAACTTGCCGACCTGATATCCACCTTCGCCGAGATCCCAAGGCTCGGCGATCAGCTTGACCTGCGACAACACCGGGTCCTGGTGAATGATGTCGAGGAATGCGCCGAGTTTGTCGACTTCATGCAGCTCGCGCGCAAGTGTGGCGGCGAGATCAAAGCGAAAACCGTCAACGTGCATATCGAGCACCCAGTAGCGGAGGCTGTCCATGATGAGTTGCAGCACGCGCGGGTGGCGCATGTTGAGAGTGTTACCCGTGCCGGTGTAATCCATGTAGTACCGGGGATTGTCTGGGAGGGTGCGGTAGTAAACGGAATTGTCGATGCCGCGAAACGACAGAGTGGGGCCGAGTTGGTTGCCCTCGGCAGTGTGGTTGTAGACGACGTCGAGGATCACTTCGATGCCGGCCGAATGCATGGTCTTAACCATCGTTTTGAACTCGCTGATCGAACTGGTGGCGAGGTAACGGGACATCGGTGCGAAGAAGCCGATGGTGTTGTATCCCCAATAATTACGCAGACCTCGTGCGACGAGCGGGCGGTCATCGACCAAGTAATGCACCGGCATGAGTTCAATGGCTGTCACGCCGAGTTTGAGCAAATGGTCGATGACGGGAGCAGTGCCCAGTCCCGCATAGGTTCCGCGCAACGATGCGGGAACTTTGGGATGTTGAATGGTGAAGCCTCGGACATGCATTTCATAAATGATGCTCTTATACCACGGAGTTCGGGGGGCCCGGTCCGTGCCCCAGGTAAACGCCGGATCGATGACCATGGCCTTGAGCATGCCTGGAGCGCTGTCGCGACGATCCATGGAGAGATCGGCATTCTTGCTGCCGATGCGGTAACCAAAATGAGAGTCGCTCCATTTCAAGTCGCCGACGATCTGCTTCGCGTAGGCATCGAGCAGGAGTTTGTTCGGGTTGAAACGATGTCCTTTGTTCGGATCGTAAGGGCCATGGACGCGGTATCCGTAGAGGAGTCCCGGCCGCGCCTCCGGTAAGTAGCAATGCCAGACCTGATCGGTCTGCTCTTTGATCCGCACGCGATGCAATTCGCGGCGGCCCGCCTGATCGAACAAGCAAAGTTCGACGGCTTCTGCATGCTCAGAGAAAAGAGCGAAGTTTACGCCCTCGCCGTCCCAGTTGGCCCCGAGAGGGTAAGGCCTTCCGGGCCACACGATGGGTTCTGTCTGAATGACCATTCTTACCTTGACCGGGCTTGCGACACCCTCGTTTGTCCAGTGACTTGAAGACTAGAGCGCCGCGCCGCGTCTCGCCAAGTCAAGAAACGTCAAGTTGAAGATGAGTTCTGTGCCGGTAAAGTTGCTTGATGACTGGTACAGGTGGTAGCCATGTAAGTCGCTAGGGGACTAGTCGCCGAGCCAGAACCCGAAAGCCCGCAGAGGCTCCATGTGGTCACAGATGATTTTCAGGGCTCCGACAATCGGAATGGCAAGAATAAGGCCGGGAGCTCCCCAGATCCATGCCCAGAAGAGAAGGGACAAGCTGACTGCGAGGGCATTGAGTTTGAGACGGGCGCCGACGACTCGGGGATAGATCAGATTCATGGTGATGGCATGAATTCCGATGACGGTCACAATGACGGTAATGGTTCCACCGTGGTGCAAGATGCCGGCGCCACCAGCGAGCGGTGGCAGCAGGGCGAGGAACATTCCAAGATAAGGAATTAATGTTACGAACCCACTGATGGCACCGATGAAGTAGAAATACTGGATACCCAACTGCCAAAATACGACCGCGGAAATAATCCCACTCATCAGGCCGACAGCGAGATTTGCCAGAAGGAAACTCCGGATCATATTGGAAATATTTCCGACGGTACGGTGCGCCACTAGGCGATGCTCCTTGGGAAAGAGACGCACTGTGCTGACATAGACGTGCTCTTTCGAGGCGAGCATGAAATAGACAAGGAAGGGAACGAAACCAACCGCCATCAGGATGTCGAGGATCGTGCCGCTGTTTTCGGAGATCATTTGAACGATGCCCTGCTGTTGGTCGATGCGCACCGGAACCGGCATCTCGCGGTCCTTTGGAGGCTCGACGACCGAGCGGGCCTGATTCGCCAACCTGTCGGCGCGCGAGCGGAAATTATTCACCGATCTGCGCAACGTGGCGGTATATCGCGGCATCTCGTTGGCGAAGTCGACAGCGCGGTTGTAAGAAAAGTAAACAACTCCTAGCGCTAGCACGACGGCCAAACTTACTACCACTCCAGCTCCTAACCAGCGAGGCAATCGCCATCGAACGAGCAAGGCGACGGCCGGTTCGAGAATATAAGCCAGCAGGATTGAAACCAGAATAGTTACGAGAACCAACTTCAAGAGATAGAGCAGTCCGATCATCGCGATTAGGGCGATGACGATTTGGGCGACCGTGCCAATTTTGATGGAGGCCTGGAGAACTTCGACTTCTTCGGCTGCTTGCTCAACAGCTGCAACAATCTCGGGCTGCTGTGAGTCAGGGGTCTCGGGGTTCTGCAAAACCGACTCATTAGCCCCTTCTGTTTTCATTTGCCCCATAGGTCCCCTGAACATTCTTGTGTGACGCCAACGATCAATCCATACCGCGCTTTCGTTAGTCCGGCGCGTAAGGAACCTGACCGGAGTCCTCTCGACGCAGATCTGTGCAACTCCCGATCAGCATCAGGCACCCAACCGTCAAATCAGTTGTCGGAGGAACGTACGTGGCAACATGCGAGAAATGCGGAAATGAATATGACAAATGCTTCGAAGTTGTCATTCAGGGGCAGCATCACGTCTTTGACAGCTTTGAGTGTGCCATTCAGGCTGTAGCGCCGACCTGTGGCCACTGTTTATGCCGGATCATTGGCCACGGCGTAGAGGTGGGAGAACGCATATTCTGTTGCGCGCATTGCGCAGATTCAGCCGGTCTGATCAACACTGTGCAAGACCGTGCCGCCTAGCGCCGGAGGAGACCATGATCCGTTCAAAGAATAAGGTTCGATATGCGGTCGTTGGACTTGGTCATATCGCACAAGTAGCGGTGCTACCCGCATTCGAGACAGCACGCAATTCCGAACTGTTCGCTCTGGTGTCGGGCGACTCCGAAAAGCTGCGCAAGCTCGGCAAGAAGTACAACCTTGAGCATCTTTATCCGTACGAGGAATACAGCAGAGCCGTCTCCAATGTAGATGCGGTGTTCTTGACGCTGCCGAATCATCTTCATTGCGAGTACGCGGTTCGCGCAGCGGCGGCAGGAGTGCACGTGTTGTGCGAAAAGCCGATGGCGCCTACCACACGAGAGTGCCGCGAGATGATCGAGGCTGCGCGCGGGAACCATGTGAAGCTGATGGTCGCGTATCGTCTTCACTTCGAGGCGGGGAATCTAGAAGCCGTCAAACTGGCGAAAGGCGGCAGGTTAGGGGACGTGCGCGCCTTCACCTCGGAGTTCGCGCAACAGGTCGCTGATAAGAATATCCGCATCACCGAACCGGTCCCTCGGGGCGGCGGTCCACTGTATGACATGGGGGTCTACTGCATCAATGCAGCGCGTTATTTGCTTCGATCGGAGCCTCTGGAGGTTTGCGCCCTGGCCGCGAGTAAGGATGAACAGCGGTTCCAGCGAGTCGAGGAGATGGTTTCCGCGGTACTGCGTTTTCCGGGCGAACGGCTGGCTACGTTTACGTGCAGTTTTGGAGCTGCCGATGTGAGCCGCTACAAGCTCATTGGGAGCAAGGGCATTCTGCAGGCGGATCCTGCCTATGAATACGC
The DNA here is from genome assembly GCA_035279505.1 of Candidatus Sulfotelmatobacter sp. GTDB lineage: Bacteria > Acidobacteriota > Terriglobia > Terriglobales > Acidobacteriaceae > Sulfotelmatobacter. The sequence goes on from DATEHP010000005.1 coordinate 46,515, forward strand.
AGCAGGCACTCGACTAGAAGTGACTATCGACGGAAAGAAGCGGACGAGAAGCTTTCCAAAACGTGACCAGTTCGCGGCGGAACTAACTCACTTCTCCAATTGCATCCTGCAGGACAAACAGCCGGAACCGTCCGGTTTGGAGGGCCTCGCGGATGTCCGTATCATCGAGGCAATTTATCATTCGATTCGGACGAGGAGAACGGTCGCGATCCAACAGCCAATTGAAAAAAAGAAAAGACCGGACGAGAAACAAGAGATTCATCGGCCCGCCCATGGAAAACCGGAGGTCTTTCACGCGCATTCGGCCTCTCGAGAAGCTGCCTAACGGGAACCTACAAATAGAAAGGCCTGGCATTCCATTGGAATTTCTTCAGAACCACAGATTGATGTAATGGTTCATGCGGCTTCGTCATCCCGATTTTGCGGTGGCAAATCATCAGGGCGGCCATATTCTTTGTGAGTGTGAGCTGGACGTTCTGGATGATCGGCGGCGTCTTCCACGCCTTCAACCGCGGCAGCCTCAACAGCTTGATCAGTGTCGGACAAGCCCTCTACGGAGTCTTCGGTGGTTTCTGCTTCGTGAGACAGACCGAACGCGCTAGCGGTCTGGCCTGCGCTCTGGGATCCAACCTGGCTCGGATCTTTGCCAAGATCGTCCGGTTGGGCTTCGAGGTCGCTCATCAGTTCGGGCGAGCGTTCGTCGAGCCGTTGATTCTTTTCGCTGATCACTTCTGCTTCCTTCACTCGAGTTATAAACCGGATAACCAGCCGGGGACCTCCGGTCTTCGCTGTATTTGCCGGGAGACGAAAGCTTGAGGGACGATCTGTAACGATCCTTTAACAATTCGAACAACTGTTTCATCGCCTCCTTCCTCAAAGTCTCGAGACCTCATCGTGAAGGGCCTTACGGCGGGGTGTACAAATCCAACTCGAAGGTCGTTTAGGAGCTATGGCAGAGGGCAGATGAAGGCGACCCAGAAGACGCCCCCATAATTATGGACGAGCCCACTTTCACAGGATGCGTCGTTCCGACCAGGTTGGTCGGCGTCATCGTGGACCTAAGCAGACCCTGAAACTCCTGGAGAGCAGCCTGCAATAGATTGAGGAGCAGTGGCCGTTATGAAACAGATTATCGTCCGGTTCCTGATCGGAGGACTCGCGGTTTCATTCTTCTCAGTGATGGGGGACGTTTTTAAACCGAAAAGTTTCGCGGGGTTGTTTGGTGCAGCTCCATCGGTCGCGCTGGCGACGCTGGGCATCGCGATATTCAAGGAAGGCAGGCAATTCGCGGCAATCGAAGCCCACTCGATGATCGCGGGCAGCATTGCATTTTTTGTCTACACCTCAGCGGTGAGTTGGATTCTGATGCGACGGGCCGTGAGCGCTCTGTGGGTTACCACGACGTTCCTTTTGCTCTGGGCAGCAGTCGGTTTTGGCCTCTGGTGTCTCTGGCTTAGGTGACCAATGCCAATTGAGGTCGATCTGACTGCGCTGAAACAAACTCGCGGTCACGAACTGCTGGTGAGATTCTGCCTGGGAGGACTTATTACAGCGGCCGCTGGAATCATTGCAAAGAAGTACGGCCCGGGCGTGGGCGGACTTTTCCTGGCCTTCCCAGCGATCTTCCCCGCGGGCGCAACTCTGATTGAAAAGCATGAGCGCGAACGGAGACAGAAGGCCAGGGCACGACGGAACTGAAGCAGCAAGAAAAGCGGCAGCCGTCGATGCAGCCGGTGCAGCGATGGGAAGCGCCGGACTGTTCATATTTGCTTTGCTCATCTCTCAGCTCCTTCCTGAGTATGAGCCGTGGATGGTGATACTCGGCGGAGCTTTAAGCTGGGCGGCGGCGTCCGTATCTCTCTGGCTTATCCAAGAGTACCAGTGGCGGCCCAGCAAAATTTCCGATCGGCGGAGCTCTACGCGACGGCCACCGTTCTCCTAACCGAAGGCCTCTGGCTGTGGCGCAACTGTATGAGCACGCGGCGCAGAGCAATTGACGTCAGATTCATGCATTGTGCCATCATTTGCGTGCTCGATTCCTCAGGCGTTGGTCTTGTGGACGTTGCCTGACAACCTCGTCGAAACCTACCGCATCCCACCTCGGCACGCGCGCAGTTGCTCGAGCCGCAGGACTACCAGGCCCATGCCGCGCTCGCCTGCAACAATTCGGTGCCATTATGCGCTCGTCGGTCATCATCTTCTGTTTCTTCAGTGCAGCGTTGCTGAACGGGCAACTGGCTCCAAAGGCGCCTCAAGCCGCGTACGAAGGCCAGAATGTGAGTGCTGTTTCCCTGATCGCAAACCCGCATCGCAATCTGGAATCGCTCTTTTCGGTGGTATCGCAAAAGGCCGGTACTCCGTATTCAGAGGAACAAATCAAGCAAAGCGTTGAGGCCTTGCAGAAGGCGGGCAGCTTTCCGGAAGTCCATGTCAGTGTTGATCCCGACGTCACAGGCTTGCGGGTCAGCTTCTTGCTGGAACCAGCCTACTACCTAGGCGTAATCGATTTTCCTGGAGCCGTAAAGCGTTTTTCCTATACGACGCTGCTTCAGGTCGTGAATCTGCAAGACGAAGATGCCTACGATCCATCGCGCCTTCCAGTCGCTCAGGATGCCCTGCTGAACTTCTTGCATCAAAACGGATATTTTCAGGCCAAAGTTCACGCCGAACCGAAGATAGATGACGAGCACCAACTCGTCAGCGTCGTTTTTGCCGTAGAGACGGGGAAACAAGCTCATATTTCTTCGGTCAGGCTTGACGGGCCGGGCCCACCTGAAACTTCGCGGCTGTTGCACGCGGTCCGCTCCTTGCGAGCGCGACTGTCCGGTGGGTTGCTGAAGGCGGGCAAGCCCTACAGTCGCGAACGTCTGAATGAGGCATCGACGCTCTTGAAGAGAGCTCTCAGTGGGCAACGCAGGCTTGCCAGCAGCGTAAAGGAAAACCCTCCCGAGTATGATCCGGTCAAGAATCGTGTCGCCGTCTCATTCAAGATTGAAATCGGACCTGTGGTCACAGTACGCACCGCTGGAGCCCGCCTGAGTGCGATTCCGTTTCTTGGCGGCCGCCAGATGCGGAAGCTGATCCCAGTCTATTCCGAGGGCACGATTGATCGTGATCTGGTGGAAGAAGGGCAGCGAAACCTTATCGATTACTTTCAGAAGAAGGGCTTTTCGGATGTGAAGGTAACTACCGAATTCCAGAAGAGGCCCGACGAAATTCTTGTCGTTTACAACATCGATCGCGGCAGAAAGCACAAGGTCGATCGAATTCTCTTTCATGGCAACTATGCCATTCCCCAGAAAGTTTTACTCGATCAAGTGAGCGTCAAGAAGTCGCAGATCTGGACTCACGGCGCACTCAGCAACAAGTTGGTGAAGAAGAGCAAAGAGAACATCGAAGCGCTCTACCACGACCGAGGCTACGAGGAAGTGAAAGTCGTTTCTCACACCGTCGATCGTGAGCCGAAGGTCGATGTCATCTTCGAGATCGAGGAGGGTCCGCAAACACTAGTCGAGGATATCGAGGTCGACGGCAATCAGCACGTAGCCTACAACGCGCTCACGGCCCTGAAAGGATTTCAACTTCGCGCGGGAGTACCTTTTTCGCAACGCAAATTGACCGAGGACCGCAATCGCATTCAGGCGACCTACCTTAACCGCGGGTATCTGAACGCAGAGGTGAAGACAACAGTGGATCAGTTGTTTAGCGATCCGCATCTCGTTTACATCACGTATGCAATTGCCGAACACCAGTTAGTCCGCGCGAGCCAGGTTGTGTACCTGGGACAAAGGCAGACGCGCACCTCGTTGATGGCGCAAACGTCGAAGATCCCGGCTGAGTCGCCTATGCGCCGGGCGCAACTACTGGAAGCCGAAAGCCGACTGTACGACTTAAACGTATTTGACTGGGCCAGCGTGGGGCCGCGCAAACCCATCACCGATCAGACTGATGAGATGGCTCTGGTCAAAGTGCACGAAGCCAAGCGCAACGAACTAACATATGGTTTTGGTTTTGAGATTTCACATCGCGGGGGAAACATTCCCACTGGAACTGTGGCTGTTCCGGGCGGGGGCGGGACGATCGGATTGAATGGGTTTAAGATTGCGCCCAGCCAATCGACGTTCGCGAGTCCTCGTGGAGTGTTGGAATATACCCGCCGAAACATGCGCGGGTTGGCCGAGACCGCCAGCGCTTCGCTTCTCCTATCACGCCTCGACCAGCGGATTCTTGGCACTTACGGCCAGCCACACTTCCTTCGCTCTCAGTGGCAGTCTCTCACCAGTCTGTCGATCGAGCGAAACAGCGAGAATCCACTCTTTACCGCAGGATTAGGCGATCTTTCATTCGAGGTGGAAAGGGTCATTAGCACGAAGACCAATACTCGATTGCAACTGCGCTACGACTTTAACAAGACTAATCTCTCACACATTCTCGTCCCGCAACTCGTGCTCGATCGGGATCGGAGCGTGCGGCTCTCAACCGTTTCCGCGACCATCATCCGTGACACGAGAGACAAGCCATTGGACGCGCACCGAGGCGTGTTCTCGACCGTCAATCTTGGCATTACCCCCACGGCCTTCGGCTCCAGCGCGAACTTCGCCAAATTGTTTGCCCAGTACGCATATTACAAGTCGGTTCATTCCATTGTTCTCGCCAATAGCATCCGGCTCGGCCTAGCCAGTCCATTTGCGGGCAGTTTTGTTCCCACCAGTCAGCTCTTTTTTTCCGGCGGAGGCACTTCACTGCGTGGTTTTCCGATCGATGAGGCTGGCCCCCAACGCCTTGTGCCGTTCTGCAACGTGCTGCAGGGCCAATCCGGCTGTGTCAATGTCACCGTTCCCGTGGGCGGCCGGCAACTCTTTATTCTTAACTCGGAAGCCCGTTTTCCTCTGCATATCACGAAGGCCCTAGGCGGCGTAGTCTTCTATGATGGAGGGAATGTCTACAGTGCGCTTAATCTGCAGAACTTCATCAGCAATTACACCAATACCGTGGGTGTAGGACTTCGCTATGCCACGCCGATCGGTCCGATCCGCTTTGATATCGGACGCAATCTAAACCCGGTACCGGGAATCAATCCGCTCCAGTACTACATCACAGTGGGGCAGGCCTTTTAGGGACATCATGAAGTTAAAGAAGATACTCGGCTGGACTTTCGTGGGACTTACGGCTCTTTTGATTCTGGGTGGGGTATCGGGATATTTCTATCTCCGGACGAGTGGGTTTCAGCAATTTGCCATCCACAAAATTGTCGATCAGGCCAATCTTTCCACAGGAGGAAAGACTGAGATTGGTGGCTTGGACTTTCAGTTGTCGAACTTAACTGCTCATCTCTACAACATCACCATCCGGGGCACAGAGGGTACAGATCAGCCGCCATTGCTCCATGCCGACAAGTTGACCGTGAGTCTAAAGATTGTGTCTGCACTCCACCACCAGGTTTCTCTGAACGAGCTTGTGGTCGAGCATCCGGTGTTGTATGTACAGGTCGGCCGCGACGGAAAGAATAACCTGCCGACTGCTCCGCCTAGTCAGAACAGCAGCCACAGCAGCGTCTTCGACCTCGCTATCGCGCATGCTCAGCTAATCAATGGCGAAATCAACTACAACGATCGCAAGATACCGGTGACTGCGGACTTGCATGATCTGGCGACGAATATTCAGTTCGAATCGCTCGCTAAGCGCTATGACGGAACCTTTTCTTACGATAACGGACATCTTAAGTATGCGAAGTACGCGCCGCTTTCCCATCACCTGAACCTGCAATTCGACGCTACGCCAGAGCGTTTCGATCTGCGTTCGATGTCGTTGAGAGTCGGCTCGTCAGAAGTCGCTCTCAACGCCCAGGTTTCCGACTATTCCAATCCTGTCGCCGATGGCGACTATCGTATCCGAATTCACGCGCAGGATTTCACCGCGATGTCGCCATCGGTGTCACCAGCCGGCGACGTTTCTCTAGCCGGTAAGTTGCATTATCGGACCGTCCAAGATCAACCACTAGTCCGCAATGTCGCGATAGACGGTAAAGCGGAAAGCAAGATGTTGACAGCCGTCGCATCGGGAAAGCGCATTGAGTTGCGACAGTTAGAAGGATCCTACCGCTTGGGAGATGGAACTCTGCAACTCACCAACTTCAGTGTAGAGACACTGGGCGGCAGGATGACCGCGGTGGCTGAGATGAAGCATCTTGACTCCGAAGCCTCCGAATCGCGCGTCCAGGCTTCAGTCTCTAACATCTCTCTGAAGGCGATCCAGGGCGCAGTCGGCACACAACAAATCCAGGCTGCTTCGATTTCCGGAACGCTCACCGGCAAGGCCAATGCTTCATGGAAGGGAAGTGTTAGCAATTTACGCGCGCACTCAGATTTATTTGTACAAGCTCGAGCCAACAGTCGGTCGAATCCTTCGGCGAAAGAGGTGCCCGTTAATGGCGCGCTCCACGTCGACTATGACGGCCTGAGACAGACCATTCAGGTGCGGGACACTGCCTTTCGAATTCCGACGGCAACCTTGACGGCTCAGGGAGCGATCAGTGACCACTCCAACCTGCAGGTGCAAGTAGTGGCGAACGATTTACACCAGCTCGCTGCATTGGCGACTTCTTTCAGCGCTTCGCAATCCGCGCCTCCAGCTGTTTCGGGCGCTGCCACCCTGAACGCGAACCTGCAAGGGACAATGAAAAAGCCAATGGTGACTGCGCAATTGAATGCGCAGAATCTCACCGTAGAGGGTAGCGAATGGAGCAGCGCCAAGCTGGCGATGCATGCGAACCCGTCTGAAGTCACGATTGACTCCGCATCATTAGTGAATGCACAGCGGGGACAGGTGAATCTCAATGGCGGCGTCACATTGAAGAGCTGGGCCTACGATGCTTCAAGTCCGATCAAGGCTCATCTTCAGGCACAGCAGATACAGTTGAGTGATCTGCAGCACCTGGCGAAACAGCAGTTTCCTGTCTCCGGCGAACTCTCGTCCACGATCGACCTGCAGGGCACGCAACTTGAACCGGTCGGATCCGGCTCGCTTCGGATCGTGAATGCCCGTGCCTACGATGAGCCGATTCAGAATCTCGCAGCGAAGTTCCACACCGAAAACGGCTCCGTTCTTTCAACGTTGAATCTATCGACCCAGGCAGGAGCGGTCGACGCAGACCTCTCCTACACGCCGAAAACGAACGCCTACAAAGTGCGCCTTAATGCGCCCTCAGTCATTCTGCAAAAGCTTCGGACCGTACAGGAGAAGAATCTAGGGATCAATGGCACCATCAAGGCTTCCGTGAACGGCGAAGGCACAGTGGACGACCCGCAACTGGTGGCGACCGTACAGTTCCCCCAGCTGCAAGTCCACCAGACTACGATCTCGGCATTCAAGGCAGAGGTTCAAGTTGCGCAACATCGGGCGGATCTCACGCTGGATTCGAAGGTCTCTGAAGCATCGATCCACGCCCGCGGAATCGTTGCCCTGACCGGCGATTACGACACCGATGCGACGATCGACACCGGTACGATTCCGCTTGCCACCCTCATAGCGACCTACGCTCCGAGCGTACCGCAGGAATTCCAGGGTCAGACTGAGCTGCATGCATCGGTAAAGGGTCCGCTGAAAGACAAGTCGCGGGTTGAAGCACACATATCCGTTCCTGTGCTCCAAGCTAAATATCAGAGTTTGGAAATCGGAATCGCGCGCCCGATCAAAGTCGACTATGCGAAGTCAGTAGTGATCCTTCAGCCGGTGGAAATCAAAGGCACCGGCACTTCTCTGACCGCGCAAGGTCGCATACCGATCGGGGCCGGCGGCGGTTCGCCGACGTTGACCGCACAAGGTGCGGTGGACATTCGCATCCTCCAGATCGTTTCGCCGGACGTGCGGAGTTCGGGCACGGTCGCCCTTGATGTTCGCTCTTCCGGATCCGCAATCCAGGGTCAACTACACCTTCAGAATCTCGCTTTGAACACCGTCGATGCTCCGGTTGGTGTCGAGAAACTGAACGGCACATTGGATATCGGCAACGATCACGTGCAGGTCTCAAACGTCACGGCACAGGTGGGCGGGGGGCAGGTTTCTCTCGGCGGATCGATTGCCTACAAGCCCAGCATTCAATTCAACCTTGCCCTGCAGGGAAAATCGATGCGCTTCCGTTATCCCGAGGGCCTGAGATCTCTGTTGGATGCCAACCTCGCGTTCAGTGGTACCACCGACGCCTCAGTACTGAACGGGCGCGTGCTTATCGATAATCTGTCCTTCACGCCCGACTTTGATCTTTCGAAATTTGGCGACCAATTCAGCACGGGTAGCACTCCTTCCCAGCCCGGTTTTGCTGACACGGTCAAACTAGCGATCAACGTGCAATCACAGCAGAATCTAAGTGCGGTGAGCTCACAGGTCAGCATTGCGGGCCAGGCATCACTCCAGGTTGGCGGCACAGCGGCTGACCCGGTCATTACCGGACGTACAACGCTGACATCGGGCGAATTGTTCTACCGCAATTTGCGCTATCAGTTACAGCGAGGCGTGATCACGTTTGACGATCCCAACGAAACCCATCCGGTGCTGAACGTCTCCGTTTCAACCGTAGTCGAGCAATACAATCTGACTCTTACCATGCGCGGTCCACTCGACAAACTGACTACCTCATACGTTTCGGAGCCGCCATTGCCGACGGCCGACGTCATCAATCTGATCGCGCGCGGGAAGACAACCGAGGAGCAGGCAGCCAGCAGTCAGAGCACGGATTCCATGATTGCCTCGCAAGTCGCCGGACAACTTAGTAGCAGCGTGCAGAAGCTCGCGGGCATCTCCAGTTTGCAGATCGATCCCACACTCGGCGGAAACAACCAGAACCCATCAGCTCGAATTGCAATTCAGCAGCGCGTCACCAGGAGTCTGTTGTTTTCGTTTTCGACAGATGTTTCACAGCCCGGCAGCGAAATCGTGCAGGGTGAGTATCGGATCACCAAGCGATGGTCTGTGAGCGCGACGCGGGATCAACTCGGCGGTGTTTCGCTCGATGGAAAATATCATACCAAGTTTTGAATGAGGACCCGAGTGATTAACGCAGTGATGGTTCAGTTCTACCTTGTCTTCCACCCTCTGATCAGTCCTGCGCTCTAGAATCAAGCAGCTTTCTGCCCCGGAGCCTTGGCTTCTACATGGCCATGCTCAGCCGCCGCGTGCTCAATCGTGGCATTGATCTGGCCGCCGAGCAGAATGGCCAGCCCGGTCACATAGAACCAGAGCATAAGAATGATGACGGCGCCCAGAGAGCCATAGGTCCTGCTGTATGTATTAAAGAAGTGCAGATATGCGCGGAGCACACCTGATGCCAGCGCCCAAATTGCCACCCCGATGACCGAACCGGGTGTAATCCAGTACCAGTGTTGCTCCTCGACGTCGGGCGCAAAGTAATAAACCATGGCGAAGGCGAAAACTACGAACCCCAAGGCGAATACCCATTGCAACACTTTCGATGCAACAAACGCTGCTGCGCTCATGCCCGAGACATATCCCAAATAGGCGATAACTTGTCCGCCCGCGAGAACGAGGAAGAGCGCGGCAATGATCAGAACCGACATCGCAGCTGTCAGTCCGAGCGAGATCAGGCGCACTTTCACCCATGAGCGGGTCTCGCGGACTTCGTAGACAGAATTCAAAGCTGTGATCAGTTGGGTCATCCCCGCTGAGCCGGAGATGAGCGCGAACAGTAAGCCAAATGTCAGCTTTCCGCCGGGTGCGTTTCTGGTTATTTCGTCGAGAGTTCTTTGCAGCAACTGATACGCAGTTGGTGGCAGCGCAAGCTGCACGTATGCGAACAAGTCAGCGCGTAATTTACTGCCTTCATGAGCGAACACTCCGAGCAGGCTGATCAGAAAGAAAAGCATGGGAAAGACGGCAAGCAAGAAGTTATAGGCGAGCTCGTAAGCCCTGTTGAACAAGTCTGTCTTGTTCATTCCCCGCCAGACTCGTCCGCCCAGCTCCGTCCATGTCAGTCCTCCCAGGCGCCAAAGGGACTCGATTTGTTTGGTTGGATTGAGCCGTGAATCAGTCATCTCATGCACCGTCAACGTCTCCGATGCGATGCCGATCCGGTGGGTTACGGTTGGGACAGATTTTGGCCGTCTATAAGCTTCACCAAAGGCACCCCCAGTGTGGCCGGGCGATGGGAAAATAACGGATATCGCTGGCTTGAGATCGTGAGCGCGGAAGGAATCGAATCCGCATCCGAGTCGAGAATCAACAACTTACAGGGTTCGTGATGCAGCCATAAAATGCTCCGGAACTCTTCTCAAGTGATGCCGCTCGACCGCCCCGCTTCGATTGAGACCTCTCTTGCACTAAACCGACTGTGAGAGATCGTCATCCCTCATGGCTTGCTCTGCTTCTTCCGGGGACGACAGCGCAGCGGAGGGTTTGTTTCCACGTCGCATAGCGACGATGCCGGTGCGCACCATTTCGAGGACGCCGTAAGGGCGGAGCACCTCGAGTAGCCCATCGATCTTGTCTTCGCCGCCTGTGATTTCGATGATCAGGGACTCGGGCGCAACATCCACCACCCGTGCCCGGAAAACGCTGGCCAACTCCAACACGTGGGAGCGCGCCTCGTGGGTGGCCGCGACCTTGATCATGGCCAGATCGCGAACGATCGCCGGTGCGGTCGTGATGTTTTCCACCAGCAGGACGTTCACCAGTTTGTACAGGTTGGCTTCGATGCGGCGCGCCTGGTCACGGTCGGCATCGACGGTGATGGTCATGCGCGACACCTGCGGCTTTTCCGTGCGCCCCACGGTGAGCGAATCGATATTGAAGGCGCGGCGGCGAAACAGCGATGCCACGCGGGTCAGCACGCCCGGCTTGTTTTCAACGTATACAACGAATGTGTTCAGCATATTAGGTTAGTCGCTTTGATTACTCGTCGGCAGCAGTTTCCACAATTGGACTCGGGCGCCGAATCATCTCGTGCAACGCGGCCCCTGCTGCAACCATCGGATAAACCGTGTCTTCCTGCTCTACCTGGAAATTAATCAGCACGGGGCCATTGTGCTGGCGGGCCGATTGAACGGCGGGCACCACCTGCGAGCGCTGCGTCACGGTCGCATTGCGAATTCCATAGGCCTCGGCAACTTTTGCGAAATCCGGATTCAGCAACGGCGTAGCCTGATAATTGCGTTCGTAGAAGAATTCCTGCCACTGCCGCACCATTCCCAGGAAGCCGTTGTTGATGATCGCGATGTTGATCTTGAGATTCTCCTGCACGACGGTTGCGAGTTCGCACATGGTCATCTGAAATCCACCGTCTCCGACAACTACCCAGACCTCTGCTTCGGGGCGCGCGACCTTAGCACCGATGGCGGCGGGCAGGGCAAATCCCATGGTGCCCAGACCTCCGGAGGTGATCAGCGAGCGTGGTTCCTCGTGCTTGTAGTACTGCGCTTCCCACATCTGGTGCTGGCCAACGTCCGTGACGACCACTGTGTTGCTGCCTCGTGCCTCCCGCCAAAGATCGTTGATGACGTGCGCGGCATAGAGATGGCCGCTATCCGGCAGATTCTGAATGTCGCGTACTGCAGAGTCGCCTCTCAGCCCATCGATAAGGTGTAGCCACTCACTGCGATCAATGGATTCAATTTTCGGCAGAATTGCATGCAGGACTTCCCGCAGATCGCCCACCAGCGCCACGTCAACCTTCACGTTCTTGTTGATCTCGGCGGGATCGATCTCGACGTGAATCTTTTTGGCATTCGGGGCATAGGTTTTCAGGGTTCCGGTGACACGGTCGTCGAAGCGCATGCCGAGCGCAATGAGCAAGTCGGCCTCTTGAATGGTGTGGTTCACCCAGGCTTCGCCGTGCATTCCCATCATGCCGAGATTGAGGGGATGAGAAGCCGGAAGCGCACCCAGTCCCAGGAGCGTGAGCGCGACCGGGATGCCAGCACGCTCGGCCAAGTCCCGCACCTCGCGCGTTGCGCCAGAGACGATCGCACCGTGGCCTAATAGGATTACCGGCCGTTTGGAGCTATGGATCAACTCCAGCGCTTGTTCGTATTCCTTGGGAGCGGGAGAGAGATCGGGACGATAGCCTGGCAATTGCGGCTTGGCGGCGTCCCAGTCGAACTCGCACGAGGACTGTTGAGCATCCTTGGTGATGTCCACGAGAACTGGGCCGGGGCGACCCGAGCGTGCGACATAAAATGCTTCGCGCAGGGTGCGTGCCAGTTCATCGGCATGTGTCACCAGGTAATTATGCTTGGTGACAGGCAGAGTGATGCCTGTGATGTCAGTCTCCTGAAAGGCATCGGATCCGATCAGCTTGCTTCCCACCTGGCCGGTAATACAGACGACGGGGGAGGAATCCAACATCGCGGTGGCGATGCCGGTCACCATGTTGGTGGCTCCAGGACCAGAGGTCGCAACGGCGACACCTACTTGCCCACTGGCGCGTGCGTACCCATCCGCCATGTGAGTGGCGCCCTGCTCATGTCGCACCAGCACGTGATGGATTTTGCTGTGCTTGAGGGCGTCGTAAGCTGGCAGGATGGCGCCGCCGGGGTATCCGAAGACGTGAGTCACCCCTTCGCGCTCCAGGCATTCCCAAAGAATCTGCGCTCCAGTTTTCGTCATGGTTACCAGGTCCTCTGACTGCTTGTTCGTTCCAGTGATTGTATCTGTGTCGACCAGGGTGACATTACACTCCCCAAAGATAGTCCTCCTGCTGCTCATTTTCATGCGCACCCAGTGCCCTGGAAGATGCCTTCCGGCCGCTATCGCCCTTGAAACGATCGTCGGGCTCCGGATGGGTTAGATGGCCGGCTGCATTGTGTGAGCTGATGATGGAAGCGAGTGGCGATTCTACACTGATGCTCGGGCACGAGCGCTCCCGTTTTATCTGACGGAGGAGTTCCAGAATGTGGCAGTCCTCGACAATTTTGGTGGCGTCGGCCAGCGCGACGAAATGACGGTAGAGCGGATCGAGCTCATGCCTCTCAAGCGGGAAGCCCAGTTCTTCGCGGCGCAGCCCGAGGGCATGGCGTCCGGAATGTTTGCCCAGGACGAGATTGGTGCCGGGAACGCCCACGGATTGTGGAGTGATAATTTCGTAGGTCAATGGGTTCTTAATCATGCCATCCTGGTGGATACCCGCTTCATGCGCGAAGGCGTTGCGGCCAATGATTGCCTTGTTAGGCTGCACCGGCACGCCCGTGACTTCGGTCAACAACTGGCTCGCCGGGAATAGCTGTTCGCTGACTACCGAGGTGCGCAGCGGATAGCGGTCGGGGCGGACACGCATGGCCATCACGACTTCCTCCAGCGAGGCGTTGCCAGCCCGTTCTCCGATTCCGTTGATGGTGCATTCTACTTGCCGTGCTCCGGCATTGACCGCAGCCAGGGAGTTTGCCACCGCAAGGCCCAGGTCGTTGTGGCAGTGCACCGAAATGGTTATCTGCTCGATACCAGGTACTCGCCGCCGGATCGTCCGAATCAGATCGGCGAACTCAGACGGGACTGCATACCCGACGGTATCGGGAATGTTGACTGTGGTCGCGCCGGCCTCGATTGTCGCTCGCAGCACGTTGCAAAGAAAATCTGGATCCGAGCGGGTGGCGTCCTCCGGCGAGAATTCCACGTCCTCGCAGAGTGACTTGGCGAAGCGCACGGCGTCACACGCTTGCTCCAGGCATTCACGGCGTGAGAGTTTGAGCTTGTGCTGCAGATGAATATCAGAGGTGGCCAGGAAGATATGGATGCGAGGGTGGGCAGCTGATTTGAGGGCCTCCCAAGCTCGTTCAATGTCGGACTGGCAACAGCGGGCTAGGGCAACGATTACGGGCCGGCGAATCTCACGGGCTACAAGCTGCACGGAGTGGAAGTCGCCGTCAGAGGAAAAGGGGAATCCTGCCTCGATGACATCGACGCCCAGGCGCTCAAGTTGGCGCGCCATGCGCAGTTTTTCATCGGCAGTCATGCTGCATCCCGGAGATTGCTCCCCGTCGCGCAGCGTAGTGTCGAATATCTTTACCTGTTCCATTTCAGCCAAGTTTCCCCTCCCGGTGTACCAAGGTCCAAATACCGCTCCCCGCAAAACAAAGGGCCATCATCGGCTCCTCCTTTCGCTACCGACGATGGACCGACGACTGAGAAATCGCCAATGATGCCGGAGAGGCGACCAGATAGGAGTGCGGACTTTCAAGAATGACTGCGTGCTCCGCGGGCAAAAAAGGTCAGCCCTCAAACGGAATAGGATCACGAAGTTCACCGCGCAGTGTACCGCTAGGACGGTTCTCAATCAGGGGTGAAGCGCAGCAAGAAGGCCCGCAGCCAAAGCGCAAGGTTCAAACGAGAGTGGTCGGGGACGCCAAACTTCTTCGCTAGTGTTTACGCGCCTTCCGTAAGATTCCGGCAATCTAGTAAAGTGACCGAGAA
>DATEHP010000006.1:0-9080 GCA_035279505.1 Candidatus Sulfotelmatobacter sp.
TCATCGACCCGAAACTCGCCCCGATCCTCGGTCTCAGCCTGGCGCTGTAACGACGAATCTACAGCTTGCACGAGCACTTGCGCCGACGCCACACGTGCGCCTGTCGAATCCAGGATTTCCCCTCGGAGCGATCCCCCCAGACTCTGGGCGCATACAGGCGTCAGAAGAACAACAGTCGAAATCAGCCAGGCTGCTATTTTTCTGAACAAAGGGTCGACTCGCTTTCGAGAAGCCAAGCAGGAACGGCACAAGGGATGTGCCGGGACGGCCATAATATCAACAACCGCCAACAGTCAAGTCTACTACCGTATGGGGACAGCCGCCTTCCGCTGCACCAGTATTACTTGCTAGTCCGACCACCTCTGAGGCTTCCGGTTCCACCGATGCTTCTTCAACTCCGCGAGTAATCCTTTGTCCAAAAGCCCCGCATCGCTCGCAGCGATGTTTTGCCGCACATGCTCGGCTCTTCGCATCCCTGGAATCGTCGTGCTCACCGCCGGATGCGACAAGATAAATCGCAGCGCCATTTCCGGCAGCGACATGCCTGCGGGCAGGACCTTTTTCAACTTTTCCACCCGCTCAATCGTTCTGGGAAGATTCTCCGAACCAAAATATCCCGCCCGCCAGTCTCCTTCCGGAAAGCGCGTCTCCAGCGTCATCTTCCCGCCGAGACTGCCCTCATCGAAGGGTACTCGCGCGATCACACCGATATTGAGTTCCTGGCAAAGGGGGAACAGTTCATCCTCCGGCGCCTGATCAAAGATGTTGTAAATGACTTGCACCACGTCCACCAAACCCGTCCCCAGAGCCTTGATCCCGTTTTCGGGCTCCCAACGATTGATGCTTAGCCCGAAGAACTTAATCCATCCATCCTTCTTGAGCTTTTCAACTGTCGATCGAAACTCCGGCTCATCGGCCCAGCTGTCGTCCCAAACGTGGAACTGCAACACATCAATGCTGTCGACTCGGAGCTTCTTGCGGATAAGATCTGCATACTTGAAAACATGCTCGGCCGAGAAGACATCGCGGTACTTGTACGCCGGTAAAGCCGGCCAGCGATCATTGGCAGGAGGTACCTTCGAGGCCGCATACAGCCGCTTGCCGGAATTCTCATCCATCGCCTCGCCTAGCAGCCCATCACTTTTTCCGCCACCGTAAGCCCATGCCGTGTCGAAGAAGTTGCAGCCAAGGTCAACGGCCATCTGCATGGATGATCGCGACTCCCGATCGTCCGACCCGGTCCACCCGCTGATCCCCCAAAGCCCATCTCCAATCTCGCTGACTTCAAAGTTCGTTCGTCCCAGCTTGCGATATTTCATGATCAAATCCTGTAAGAGATTTTACGAGTAAAGATTCGCTCGCCAAGCCATCAAATCCCGAGGGTGCCCCATCCTAAGATCGCGGTTTGTGCGATCTTAGGGTGGGGATTTTGACTTTGGGTTTGCATCTCCCCACCGCCACGACTTCCCAAAATGTCATGCGTTTTTTTAATACCTGTCATCAAAATTATTGCGTCTGCGGCGACCACTCCGAGGTGTTTAATAAACCTAGATCATAAAAGCAGAGGAGTCTCGCATGAAATCGAATCTCCCTTATACTCCAACGCCGGGTAAGAACATTCCGACCGCAAGCGAAGAACGCCTTCCGCCACCCTCCCGCTTCATCGACGAGAAGATCTCCGATGAATCGGGTATGGAGACGCAAGCCGATAGCGCCCTCAAGCCTGCCGGGCTCAACAACCCTTTCTGGAATTAGCTCAGTCAGCGCCGGTCAAAGAGATCGGCGCTGTATTTCCTTCAAAATCAGCGAAGAATTGGCAGGCAGAGGCATGGCCGGATTGCGAAATCCAGGCCCGCCATCCTTTCCAGTGCCGGATGCAGTTGCGAGTCATGGCACGGCTCCAGGGTGATCACAAACGGCAGGGAAGCCTTCTCAAATCCCGGCTTCTGCAGCAGAGAATCAATGTTGAGGTGGTGATCGGCCAGAATCTGCGCCAGCCGCGCCACAATCCCTGGCTGATCCCGAACAAAGAATCGCAGATACCAGGGTGTCTCAAAATCGCTGCTGATCCCCGGTTTAGAGACGTAGCTCGCTACGTCTCTCCTGCCACCAGCGAGGCCCTGCGCCACGAACATCACGTCCGAAACCACAGCTACTGCCGTAGGATCACCACCGGCGCCCGCTCCCAGGAAAGCCATGTCTCCGCCATACTGCCCTGATGTGAGCACTAAATTGAGGTTTCTCTGCACTCGCCCGAATGGCGAATCCGATGGAACCAGGCAAGGACCGACATCTGCGAACAAGGTGCCTTCCTTCAAGTCAGCCCGCGAAATCTGCCGGATCGTGCAGCCCAGATCTGCGGCATAGTCGAAATCGACGGCATCCACAGCCCGGATCGTCCGCGCGCGAATCGATTCCGGCTCGACCCGCGTACGCAATCCCGCCAATGCCAGGATCGCCAACTTGGCCCTCGCATCGCCGCCGTCCAGATCCTCCGACGCGTCGGCCTCGGCGTATCCTCGGGCCTGCGCTTCTTCCAGCGCCTCGCTGAACGGGACCCTCGCGTTCTCGATCCGGCTCAGGATGTAGTTGCAGGTTCCGTTCAAGATCCCAGCGATGCCATGCAGTCGATCTCCGCACAGCCCAGTGCGCAGCGCGGGGATCACTGGCACGCCTCCGGCTACCGAGGCGCCAAACTCAAGCTGGCATCCTTTACTCGCGGCTAATTGCAGCAAATCGGGCCCGCAGCGTGCGATCAGCTGCTTGTTCGCGGTCACTACAGACTTGCCCGATTCGAGCGCCTTCCGCAGGATCTGTTCCGCGGGATTCAGCCCCCCAATGAGTTCGATCACGATGTCCGCGTCAGACGCCAGCACCGACTCGATGTCGTCGGTCCAAACCACATCCGCCGGAACCCAGTCGTGCTTCTTCCTCTGAACGTTGCGATTGCAAATATGAGTCAGCCGAAGCGAAGGATTGCCGCTTTCGCACAGGATTTTTGCCACGGCACGGCCGACAGTCCCAAAGCCAATCAGAGCGATTCTGCAGGCGGTCGCACCCCGCTTCTCGACTGTGGTCGTTGCCCGCTCTGATGCCTGCTTCGCCAAGGAGTCCTTCACGCGGTTAAGTTGAATTCATCATCATACGTGTGCGCGGCAGTTCCCGGAAACTGCAAAAACAAGTGGGCGACACATTGTTCCGGTGTTGACAAGCCAGAGTCAGGACGGGGGTAGTGTCTCAGTTTAGATTCTCATTCTTCAGTGGCGTCATCCGACGCCCCGCGTTTTCACCAGCGGGGCGAGGGATCTCGCGTGCCACAAGCGTGTCTTCGCAGGGGATCCTTCGCTCCGCCTGAAGAACGGCTGCGCTCAGGATGACGCCCTTACATTTCAAAATGAGCCACTACCAGGAGGGCCGTCTGTTCGCCGATGACCTCACCCTTCGACTATGATCACAGCCGACATGCGCGATCTCCGTCCTTACTGCAGTCAAGTGCTACTCAGTATCATGTTGGCGCTTATAGTGGGCTGCAGAAAGACCGATAACGCGACGCCCTCTGATCATCCACGTCTCACAGCGAAGGTCACCCTCCGTGATATCACTTTCCGCAGCGCTGCGCTGAGCCACGACATGCAATACAGAGTCATCTCGCCCTTGGAGACGACTGGCCAGAGACTGCCAGTGGTGTATCTGCTGCACGGCGGGGGCGGGGGATTTCGCGACTGGTCAAACTACTCCGACGTCGCGAGTTTTGCCGAGCAAGGCCTGCTTTTGGTCATGCCGGAGGGCGAATCCTCCTACTACACCAACGCCGTCGATCCGCCACAAGATCGATTCGAAGACTACATCACGCACGATCTGATCACGGATGTGGAAAGCAAGTTTCCTGCGGCTGCCGGTCGCGCAAACCGCGCCATTATCGGCGTTTCCATGGGCGGTTTCGGAGCAGTAAAGATCGGGTTGCGTCATCCCGACCTTTTCTCTTTCGTCGGAGGGCTTAGTTCCGCGATCGACGTTCCCCGACGAGCCTTTTCCATCAAGCGGCTGCAGCAATCACGACACTACAATGCCATCTTTGGATCATCCGGAAGCCAGACCCGCCGTGACAACGATCCTTTTGTCTTGGCTCGAAGCGCGACTCCCGGAGCCGCTCCGTATTTCTTCCTCACCTGCGGAGAGCAAGAAGGACTTCTGCCAGCCAACCGTGAGTTTGCCGCTCTTCTTGCGCAACACCACTTCAGGTATGAGTTCCACACCGTTCACGGTGGACACGACTGGAACCAGTGGAACGCGTGGCTGCCAGCCGTCTTTCGCAGCCTGGAAGAGCCATTGAGGTCGCGCTGACGAACCTACGGCAAGCGAGGGTGTAAGAGTCGAGGGAAGATTCCGAGATAGCGCGGCTGGAAAAGGCACATATCCAGCGCGAAGAACCCCGTCGTCAATGCGAAGGTCAGCACAAGTTTTCCGGCATCATTCCACGACTTGCCCCGCAACTGGAGATAGCCCCAAACACAGCCAACGATCACTGCAAAGTTCGACAGCCACGCTGGGATTGCAATGAGCAAGTCCGGCCGCTGAAGATGTCCCGTATGAATCCATTCCGAGAGCCGTTGCAGCCCGTTGTAGAGAAAGGTCGTAGCAAAAATATTCGTATAGTCCCACAACCCAGCCGCTGAGATTCCGATGAAGTATCCCCATCGTTTTCGATGAAAGCTCAACGCGATTGTAGCGAGGTACATCCACGCCTGAAAGAAGTGGAGCCAGCGGATGTCAGCCTCCCAATAGGCCGAAACGGCCAGGACCAAAACAAAGAAGGATGCTCCAACCAGAATCAGACACTGCGGGGCGTCGGTTTCCCGACTCGCGATTTTCATGACCAATGGGTACGCGCCTCGCCCTCGATAAGTTTCCTGTACGCGCGCAGTCTCCCAGCACTCGGCCCAGCGGGCGGCATCGCGGGCGAACTCCGCATCAAAGTTGGTAATATGGAGCCTGCCTGCTGCGAGTGTAATCACGGCGGGACCATCGCGGACACGCTCTTTCTCAAGCGCCTGTCGTTGACGGGTAGGTTCGAGCGCTCGCGTCCGCAGCCCGGCAGCGGGAGGAGAATGAATGATTCGAAAGCTCGCCACGATTCCCGTACTCAGCTTTCTCGCAATTCTAATGACCGTTCCAATGGGAATCGCAGTCGTCCACGCTCAACAGCCTTCCGCGCAGGAACCGCCCGCGGCCCAACCTCAGACCCAACAGCAGCCGGATCAATCGAGCAGCCAGGAGGCTTCTCCCGAAGAGACGACCCGGCCGCGCAACAAGCCCCGCGACTATAAGAAATGGACCTTTAATGTGGGCGGCGGAGCCAGTCTCCCCAACGGCACTACGAACACATACGTGCGCGGCGGAGGGGGCATCGCCGCTGCCGGCGCCGCCCGCAACTACAGCAAGTATTTCGGACTTCGCCTTGACTTCCAATTCGATAACTTGCCGCTGCGCTCTTCGGCCCTTGAGTTGGCGCAGGCCCCTGGTGCAACCGATCACGTGTACTCCCTGATGCTGGATCCAATCATTAATATTCCCGCTTCTAAGAATTGGGGCGGCTACCTTGTATTCGGTCCGTCGTTCGTGCATCGTTCCGGAAAACTTGAGTCCTCGACCGCGATTCCGGGTTCGGCATGCAATGGATTCTTCAACTGGTGGGGACATTGCTTCGATAGCAGTCTGCCGATTAACGGCAACTTCCTCCACTCGAGCCAGAACGAGTTCGGCTACGACTTTGGTGGGGGTATCACCCGCAAGATTCGTCCCAACATGGACTTGTACGCCGAATTCCGCTACCTGCACGGTAAGCACAACAACATCACCACCGACCTGCGGCCCATCACGATAGGAATTCGCTGGTAGCGGATTTCAGATTCGAGATTTCAGATTGCAGATGGAAGCCCAGGGGTCTCCTAATCTGAAATCTACACTCTCAAATCTGCAATCGCCTCTCTACTCCGGATTCGTGCGATAGCTCCAAAGGTCATCCGTGAGCTTTTGCAACTGCACGAACGATGAGGAAGGCGCGGGTTTCGCAATGTCTGCCCTTGAATTCGCTTCTTCCACCGCCAAGTCGACAATCCCATGCGATGGTGCAAGCGAACAGGCCGGATCCGTCGCCGCAGCATTGCCGGTAAGCAGGAAAGCCTGGCAGCGACAGCCACCGAAGTCTTCCCCGCGGCGGCTGCAACTGCGGCACGGTTCCGGCATCCACTCTTCACCGCGAAACTTGCGAAACGATTCCGATTCCTGCCAGATCCATTCCAATGACTTTTCGCGTACATTCTCAAAGCACAGTCCTGGCAATACTTCCGCCGCGTGGCACGGCAGTACCTTGCCCAACGGATTGACCAGGATCAATCTTCGTCCCCAACCTCCCATGCAGGCCTTTGGATACTTCGCGTAATAGTCGGGAACGACCGAATCGATTCGGATCCGGCCCGCGAGCCGCTTCTCGGCTTCGTAGATGATCTCGACTGCCCTTTCAAGCTGCTTGCGTGTTGGCATTAGCGCAGCGCGATTGGCCAGAGCCCAACCGTAGTACTGCGTGTGCGCAATCTCGACACGCTCGGGCTGCAGTTGCTCGATGAAGGCGATCATCTCCTCGAGATGATCCAGGTTCTGTCGATGCACGACCAGATTCACGGTGAATGCAATCCTTTGTCGGCGGATTGCTTGTGACAGTTCGATCTTATGCGCGTGTGCCTTGGCACCCGCGATCCAGTTCGCCGCTTCCTCCCGCGAATCCTGAAAGCTGATCTGGATGTGATCGAGTCCCGCGTCAACCAACTTCTGTAATCGCTGCTCATTGAGTCCGATGCCCGAGGTGATGAGATTGGTATAGAGTCCCGCATCGCTGGCGGCCGCGATCAGTTCCGTCAGGTCGGTGCGGGCCAGCGGTTCGCCTCCGGTGAAGTGCGCATGCAGCATCCCAAGTTTGCCGGCTTGCCGGAAGACGCGAATCCACTCCTGCGTAGACAGTTCGCTGCTCACCGCGGCCAACTCTGTGGGGTTGGAGCAATAAACGCAATGCAGCGGGCATCGATGTGTGACTTCGGCAATAACCGCGAGAGGCTGAGACGACATTGTGTAATTGTGTAATTGTGTAATTGGGTAATTGGAGACGTGCGGCGAGATGTGTGTTTTGCAATTACCCAATTACTCAATAATCCACGATCCGCTTCTTCTGTAATTGCTCCAAAAACATGCTGATGTCCGCGCGAATCTTGTCCGGATCGCTCTTGTCGAACTCTTTCCGCAGCGCCGCAATGATTTCTCCGAACGTGCGCTGGCCATCGCACCGCTCCAGCACTTGTCGTCCGGTACCTATCAGTTTCAGCGCGCCCTCAGGGTACAGGATCATGCGATTCTCTTCGGTTCCGCCCCAGCGGCATCCGGTGGCGAGGCGCGGCTGGCTCGCATCTGTCGGAGGAGCCATGATCACTTCTCCTCGATCTGAAACGCGCCTGGCGGTGGCCAACCGGGCTGCACATAGGCAAAGTAAAGAGCGTCGAGCTGTGCCCAGAGAATGTCGCACTTGTCGCGCAGGGCCTGTGTCGCCAATTCCTGCTGCTCGCGCGTTTTAGCGTGCTCATGCACGTATTCGATGGCAAATGCCGCGTCTTCGGGAGCCTGCGTCAAACGCGCCTGGAAGTAATCCAAACCTCCCGAAAGCCAGGGATAATGCTGGCGAAGTTTCTCCATCCGCAACGAGATCAGGTCGCGCGAGAACAATTCCGTAAGAGACGATGCGACCGCTTCCAGCAAACTGCGGCTGCGGACGATGTTCAGATACTCATTGACCGCAAACCGTGTTGCCGGAAGAATTCCGGTTCCTGCCTCAACCTGCTCTGCGTTCAATCCCGTCGCCTCGGCGAGCTTCAACCAACGTTTGATGCCGCCTTGGCTGCTCGCGTCGCCATCATGATCGACGACCCGTTTGCGCCACGCGCGGCGGAACGCCGGGTTGGGTCCGCGAGACAGGATGATGGAATCTTTAACCGGGATCATGCTCTGGTAGTAGTAGCGATTCAACGCCCACGCTTGCAGTTGACCGCGGCTCAGGCGGCCTTCGTGCATCATGAGATGGAACGGATGCTTGTGGTGATAACGTTCCTCACCCACGGCGCGTAGTTGTGCTCGCAGTGCGTCGAAAGACAGCAGCGCGTCCGCTTTCTCGTCTACAGTTCGAACTGCCATCCATCCTCCGCGATCTCCCAGCCTGCGTCACGTACCTGGCGATATTCGGGCGAAGCCTCGTCCAGCATGGGATTCGTGTTGTTGATGTGTACATAGATTTTACGTGGACACTTGAGATGCGCCAACTGCGCGAGACTTCCTGTCGGTGACGAAACCGGAACGTGTCCCATCTCCTGCGAAGTTTGCCCACTGCCTTGAATACGGATGAGTTCGTCGTCGCTCCAGAACGTGCCGTCCAGGAGTAAAACGTCGGCGGAGTCGGCTTCCTTCAGCAAGACATCATCGATCTGCGGAACCGCGGGCATATAGGCGAGTCGTTTGCCAGAGGGCGCCTCGACGATCAATCCCAACGATGCTTCCTGCCGAATGAAGTCAGCCTGGCGGCGTCTCGAAACATAAGCAGGGTAGTGTCTGCCGAGTGACAGCGCACGGCAGCGCAATCCGGAATCTTCGCCGAGCGGCGTGATTAGCGAAAAGGTTTCACGGGTAGAGATCTCGGTCCACTTCAGCTGGCCATCAACCCGATTCAGCATGACAAACATGGAGTTGTCTTCCGTCAGAATTCGCCGTACCGATAGAGTCGCATAAGCGTTCAGCGGTTGCAGTTCGCGCATCAGGAGTAATCCGAGAGCGTGGTCGATGTCAGCGTTCAGCAGAACGGCGCCGCAGATCGGAGAATGCCGGGTTGCATCGTCTACCGTATGCGGATGAAGTTCGGGAGTGGCCTCAATCTGGGTTCGCAGATCCGGAGAGGCTCCAAGCAGAAACCAGAGTTCGGAATCACTGCTGATGGCGACTTGCGCTTGCGTTCGAGCTTTCCCGCGAAAGGTCCCGGCTCGTAATGA
>DATEHP010000007.1:0-6903 GCA_035279505.1 Candidatus Sulfotelmatobacter sp.
TCGAGGCCGGGCCAGATTCGTTCGTCACTGAAAAACCGTGGGCTGCGGATCTATGCCGACTGGTGGGTCTAGGAGACCAGCTGATCGGCTCGAATGACGCTGACCGCAAGACCTACATCCTGACTCGTGGCCGCCTGGTCGAGATGCCCGACGGGCTGATGTTCATGGTCCCTACGAAGATCCTGCCAACGGGCCTCTCCCCCCTTTTCTCATGGAAGACCAAGCTGCGGATGGCGCAGGAATTATTTCATCCTCCTCGACAGGTGAATCACGATGAGTCAGTGGCGGACTTTGTGGAACGCCACTACGGTCAGGAGATGGTGGACCGCCTCGCCGATCCCCTGCTGTCAGGCATTTACGGAGGAGAATCCTCGACCCTCAGTGTCCGTGCCGTGCTTCAACGATTCGCTGAGATGGAGCGCACGCATGGCAGTCTCGGACGAGCGATGCTGGCGGCGCGCAGAAGAATGTCCGCTGGACCACGGAAGACTGCGCCTCCACTATTCACTTCGCTGAAGAGCGGAATGCAATCGCTGGCCGAAACCATCGTGTCGCGGCTCAACCCGGCGTCTCTTCAGACCAATACGCTTGTCAATGCGATTCAGCTGCAGTCCGGAGGCTGGACCGTTTCCGTTGGCGCACAGGCAGAGTGCTTCGACGCT
Source organism: Candidatus Sulfotelmatobacter sp. (assembly GCA_035279505.1). Lineage (GTDB taxonomy): Bacteria > Acidobacteriota > Terriglobia > Terriglobales > Acidobacteriaceae > Sulfotelmatobacter. Next base: position 663 of record DATEHP010000007.1, read on the forward strand.
GTGATTGTTGCGCTGCCTGGTCCGGCTGCAGCCAACGTATTGCGCGACGTGAGCAGTGATCTCTGCTCCGAACTCGGCGCGATTCAGTACAGCTCTTCCATCACGGTGGCTCTCGAATACGACCTCGAGGTACGGCGGGCACTACCTCCCGGATTCGGGTTTCTCGTTCCACGGAGCGAAGGAAAACGCCTGCTCGCCGCGACCTTTGTACACAATAAATTCCCGCATCGCGCTCCGGAGGATAGGGCCCTCCTTCGATGCTTTTTCGCGGGAAGCAATGCCAAAAGTGTTTGGGACCTGACTGACGAGCAGATCGTTGCCGTCGTTCGTGAAGAACTGCTGCAGATCCTTGGCCCGCAGATCCGCGGCCTGCGCGCTGAGCCCCTGTTTGCCCGTGTCTACAAGTGGGAGTCCGCCATGGCACAGTATGGAGTGGGACATCTTGAGCGGCTTGAGAAAATTGAAACCCTGCGCAAGACCATACCGGGCTTGGCCCTGGCGGGGAATGGATATCGCGGAATTGGCGTTCCCGACTGTGTGCGTTCAGGTCGCGATGCCGCAAAACAGTTGCTTGCTTAGGCCGGTACCGATTTCTTCTGTGCTTGACTGCGCTTCAAATGAGCCAGCACCAGGCGGATTTCATCGTAGGTGATTTCAGGCGGGAGCACGTCTTTCAAGGGCTTCAGTCTTTCAATATTCTCAACTCCGGCCCGAGCACAAGCTGCCTCAATCACCGAAAGCCGGGAGGAATCGATCCACGCCGGCTGAAACTCCACTTCACCCGTCTCCACCAGGGTGGCCACCGCATTCAGGATTGTGCTGAGTTGTCGCCCGCGAATCTGGGCAATTTCTTCGAGAGTCTTTTGTTCTGAAAGAAGCTGCAGAGTCTCCAATGCCGGAGCGGTCTTCTTCTGTGGCAGCGCCGACGCGCGAGCGCCCCCGCTATAGCGCTGAAGGGCTGCAAGAATCTCTTGCCCGTACGTCGCAGCTTTTCGCTCGCCGATGCCGGTGATGGTCCGCAACTGGGCGATCGAAGAAGGCTGGATCCTGCAAATCTCTTCAAGAGTTGTATCGTGCAGAACAACGTACGCTGGCATGCCTTGTTCTTTAGCGGTCTTCCGTCGCCATTCGCGCAAATAGTCTCGCAAGTCAGCGTCTGGCTCTATCGCACCCGGGGAGTACGAAGAAACCGCAACCACCTGTCGCACCGCCGCCTGCCTCGCCGCGACGGTCATCCACTCGGGAACGCTCGCACAGACGTCGCACGCTTCGCATGAGTTCCATTTCGGAGTCTCGCCGAAATGCGTGCAGATTTGTCGATGGCGGCAGTGGTTCGATTCCGCGAAATCTCGAATTCTGTGGTATCGCTGCCAGGCACGATCCCGCTCGGCAGCATCGCTAATCTGATTCGCAAAGAAACCAAGCAGCCCGGCATCCTGCTTGCGCCACAGCAATACGCAATCGGCCGGATTCCCATCGCGGCCGGCGCGGCCGGCCTCCTGATAAAACTGCTCGACCGACTTGGGCAGGGCCAGATGGATCACCGCCCGAACCGTAGCCTTGTTGATCCCCAGGCCGAACGCAATCGTGCCGACCAGCACTCGCACCTCGTCCGACATCCATCGTTCCTGATTTCGCCGCCGCTCGTCCGCCTGCATTTTGGCGTGATACGGAACCGCTTCGATGCCTTCGCCTGCGAGGAAATCGACGGTCTCCTCGACTCGACTGATCGTCGGGGAATAGACAATCACATTTCCCTCACGGTAGTGGCGTAGCGCCGTGACCAGCAGAGAAGTCTGGTTGCCGCTGTCGCACTGCCGGACCAGATATCGCAGGTTGGGCCTGTGAAAACTGGCAATGTATTTATCCGGACTCTTTAGAGCCAGTTGAGCAAGGATGTCATGCCGCACCTGGCGGGTCGCGCTGGCAGTAAAGGCGGCAATCGGCCGGTCGGGAAACTTGTCGCGCAAGCGGTTCAGTTGCCGGTATTCCGGACGGAATTCATGGCCCCACTCCGAAATGCAGTGGGCTTCGTCGATCGCAAAGAACGCGATGGGGACATGCTGCAACCACTCGAATGTGTCGCCCCGCTGCAGACGTTCCGGCGAAAGATACAGCAGACGGAATGCGCCACGGCGAGCCTCACGCATGACACGGCTTTGTTCTTCGCTGCTGAGAGTACTGTTGAGAACGGCCGCCGGGATCCCCATCTGAGCAAGTTGTGCCGCCTGATCTTGCATGAGAGCGATCAGCGGGGAGATCACCACGGCAGTCTTTTCCGACATGACTGCCGGCAACTGATAGCAGAGGGACTTCCCTCCGCCGGTCGGCATCACCACGCAGGCGTCATGACCGGCCATGAGGCTGCGAACAATGTTTTCCTGTAAAGGTCGGAACATGCTGTAACCCCAATAGTGGCGCAGAGGTGTCAGCAGATCCGACTCTGGGGTCATGCGTTCAGTATAGGGTGTGGCGTTGAGATGAAGTGCGGGCACTCTACAATTCTCGCTGTGCGACGCCCAAAACAGGAAGGGGGGTAGTTCTGGCGACGCGAAAAGACCGTAACATGGATCATTGGGATGGAGAGGTCCGGAATGACCCGGGATAAATCCGGTCAAAGGCTGCCCAAACCAGCGTGATCACCGCAAAGCATAGTAGGCTGCCCTCCGGGCCCACGGAGCCCCCAGTCAGCCAAGCCGGACCACGGAGCGAAGAACTCAGTAGATGTCCAGGCCAAACCGTCCCGCTGTCAGGAACCGAGTAGAAGAAAGTTTCTCCCCAATCCCAGGCGGCATGAAATCCGATTGCGAACCAAAGACTTCCTGTACGACGCAGCGTCAAGCAGAAAAAGAGTCCGATGAGGATAGCAATTACAACTCCAGACCAGCGCTCCCCTTCGTTTCCGCGATGGAGGAGTCCGAACAGGCATGAAAGCACGAATGCAGCAGGCCAGAATCCTATTCCGCGCGAGAGGGTGAACTGTGAATAGCCGCGAAAAAGGAAATCCTCAAACAGACCAACCAGCACGAAATAGATCGTCCAAAACGCTACAAAGCGTAGCAACCTTTTTCCGTGAAGCAAGATGTGACCGAAGGAGAATGCGTGTGCTCCATACAACGCAGCGATCACCACACTGATTGCTACGAATCCCCAGAATGTGCCGATCCAAAAGAGGCGCCCAAAGGCATTTCTTCGTGGCAAACCGTAGGCACTCCATGGGCGGCCTTCGACTCGAATGAGCACGGCGGCTGGGATGACTGCCGCCAGAAAATCGCCGATTTCCTCGAGCATCCTTGACCACAGCCCACTGTCGCCGAAGTCGTGAGCCCATGCCAATTGCACAGCGAATTTCTGGATCGCAAGGAAAGCTACGAGGTAGAACACGAATCCCCAACCCGGCCGAAGGCCGTCCGGGCCAAAAAAGAGGGCGTGAGCATACGATGGTTCGGTCCCGGCGGCAAACTTCGGTTCTTGGGATGATCCCGCGCCAGGATGGCGCTTCACGTCGGTTTCAAGATCGCTCATGCCGTGAAACTTCGCTTTACTAGCCTCCGACATGGTAAAACACTCGGCTTGACCTTATGGGCCCTTATTTCACACGCGAGCGTTTTGGACGTCCTCAATTTTTTGCCGCACTGATCCTGCTGGCATTCCTGGCACAAGCATTATGGCTGGTTCACATTGAGCTGAGCAGTCCGCAAAGCATGGAAGGGGAAGAAGCCCTTCGCATCGGCGAGGGACTGAAGCAGTGGCACGGTGGGGGCATAGCGAGCGCTCCAATGAGCGATCCAGTCGACGATCCCTTCGTCCATCTATCCCAAAGCAGTGAAAATGGATTCGACACCGAGCATTCGCCTCTGCTTTCCCTTGTTTCTGCGGCTCCACTCCTGGTTTGGCCAAGCCATCTCAGTGCTGAGTCGGCCACTTACTGGCGATGGCTTCCGAAGCTCCCGTTCCTGGCGTGCGGGGTGTTTCTGGGTGCATCTCTTTGGTACGTTGCTCGGCGCCTCTGCGGAAACACCGGAGGGTTCATCGCCCTCACGCTCTATGCTTTCTCTCCTGCGCTGATCCAGGCGGCCGCCGTTTGGCATACCGACCCTGAGATTGTCGCCGGCTGGGGAGCGTTCGGAACGATCTTCACGGCCATCGCCGTAGCTCACACGCTGTACGCCCCACGCGAAGTGGTGCTATGGAATTGGCGGCGGATCGTGCTGCTCGGAGTTTCGCTCGCGATCGCTATCGGCTCGCAATTTTCCATGATGATTGTCGTGCCGATGGCTCTGATTTTCCTGCTTTATGTCGCTCCGGTACGACGGCAAGCGGGGCTGGTCATCTGGATCGCAGCATGCGTCGTCGCACTTATCGTCCTCCTCGGAATTTATTTCTTCCACATCCGTACGTTTCTGGCAAGCATGCGGCACGCTGTTTTTCTGGGGCTCACCTGGCGAGGTTTCGCCGTGCTTCCGGTGTACAAGCAAGTGGCAATCCGGCTCGGAGCAGCGTGCCCCATCTTTGTGATAATTGCGCCAGTCGCTCTGACAACTTACTTCCTTTGGCCGCGTTCCCGATACTTTGGCAATACTGCACCGTTGCTGGTGGGTGTGCTCTTTGTTGTCCTGGCAATGGCTACTCCACACACCGGCGGAGCAGGATTTCTGCTCGCCGCGATTCCATTTTTGTTCATTTCTGTTTCCGGGGTGCTGGCCGACTTGTTGGAGACAAGCTTCCGCCCTGTGATTCTCGCCTGCATCGTGGCGCTTCTGATCACCTACATGGCGCGAACTCTGCTCGCGCTCGCTCAAGTATCACAAGGCTGAATGCTGAATCAGCTATGCACGACCGTCCGTTGTTCTGCCAACTGGCGGGATAAAAAGTCCAGGTACTCGGTCATGCCCTCGCCGGTCTTGGCCGAGAGACGGAAGATCTGCATTCCAGGACGCACGGATTCGATGCTCTTACGCGCCGCGTCCCAATCAAATTCCACAGCACTGGAGAGTTCGTTCTTCGTGATCACGGCAACGTCTGCGCTGTTGAAGATCGTCGGATACTTCTGCGGCTTGTCCTCACCCTCGGTCACCGACATCAACACCAGCCGTAGATTTTCTCCCAGATCATACGAGGAGGGGCAGACCAGGTTGCCGACGTTCTCGATGAAGAGAAAATCGAGTTGATGCAGATCCCAGTCCTGCAGCGCGTTTTGGATCATCGCCGCCTCCAGGTGGCACAGCGATCCTGTTGTAATCTGCTTGACTGGAGCCTTGCTGCGAGCCAGACGCACAGCGTCGTTCTCGGTTGCCAGATCTCCCACAAGCGCGGCGACGCGATACCGCGGTTGTAACTGCGTCAGTGTCTTTTCCAGAAAAGTTGTCTTTCCCGAGCCCGGGCTTAAAACCAGGCTCGTGACGAACACACCGGCGGCCCGGAACCGGTCGCGTAGAGCCCGCGCAATCACATCATTCTGCTTCAAGACATTCCGGCGTACTTCAACCAGGCGCGGCTCGCTCATTCCTGCACCTCCAGCGCGTAGACCTCTAATTCTTTTCCCTGAAGGACTTCCCCGGTCGGCGATGCGCACTCTGGACAACTGAACGACTGCACCGACTCCAGCACGCGCTTTTCTTTACATTGCGGACAAAACACCATGACAGGAACTTCCTCAATCAAGAGTCGGGATCCCTCGAGAGGCGTATCCTGGCACGCAACCTCATACGAGAAAAGCAGTGCATCTTTCACGACCCCAGACAAGGCACCCAGCCTGAGATGCACAGCACTGACCTGCACGTTGCGCTGCCTGGCCTCGTCCATCGCAGCTTCCACGATGCCCATGGCAATCGACAATTCGTGCATCTTAGTGTCCTTGCCGCAAACCGAGCCTCAATCAGCAGTGTAACCCTTCTGTGGCAAGGCTATAACGATGAACGAACCTCAGCGCGCGAAATGGATGATTAGGGATTGCGAGGTGTACGAATCAGCCTCTCCCTGAGGCATCTGGACTTCCAGCTTTCCATTCTTGGTTAGGGCCCCGCCCTCAACGGAGGATACCTGGCCGGGATTCCAAACCCCCAGCTCATAGCGGTTTCCCGCCCGTCCCGAGACCTCGATAGTGAACTGGTTTCTCGAGTTATTCCATGCTTCAGAAATCACGCGTAACCCTCGACTCGCACTCCCAAGCGGCGGTAATTCGTGGGTCACCGTCAAGCCGAAGTCATTCTTCACACGAACGGTGAGAGTGTTCGGTCCA
>DATEHP010000008.1:0-2920 GCA_035279505.1 Candidatus Sulfotelmatobacter sp.
CATTCGATGCACGAGCGCAAGGCCCTCATGGCCGACCTGTCGGACGCCTTCATCGCGCTGCCCGGCGGTTTCGGAACGCTGGAGGAATTCTTAGAGATCTTGACCTGGAGCCAACTCGGTTTGCACGCGAAGCCATGCGGCATCGTGAATGTCCTGGGATACTACACCCGGTTACTCGGAATGCTCGACCACGCTGTTCAACAGCGTTTTCTGAAGCCCCAGAATCGAGCGCTAGTGCTAGCGCGAGATACGCCTTCAGAGTTGTTACACGCGCTCGAGGACTGGCGCCCAGTGCATGTGGAGAAATGGCTGGACCGCGAAACCAGATAGCGAACCGCTGTGTTCTCAGTGCCCTCTGTGGTAAATCCTTCTTCGTTTGACCCACCGAAAAACCGCATGTTAGGGTAATCAGTCACACCATCCGGCAGCCAGCCACTGCTCGTTGATTGAGGTCGATTTTGTCGTCGGTCCAGGCGCCCGCCATCCGCAAAACTGCGCTCAACGCCGTCCATCGCCAGATGGGCGCAAAGATGGTGGAGTTTAACGGCTGGGACATGCCGGTCGAATATCCCGCCTCGATCGGCGGCGGAATCATTCATGAGCACATGGCCGTCCGCACTGGTGTCGGCATCTTCGACGTCAGCCACATGGGCGATATCCGCCTGGCTGGTCCGCAGGCCCTGGCTGCAGTCCAGCACATCTCGATGAACGACGCTTCGAAGCTCACTATTGGGCAGGCACAGTATTCGGCGCTGCTCTACCCGCAGGGCACCTTCGTCGATGACGTCATTGTCCACCGCCTCGCTGAAGACGAATACCTGCTGGTCATCAATGCCGGCACGCGAGAGAAGGATTTCAACTGGGTCCGCGACAATACGCGCCAGTTCGACTGCGCTGTCGAAAACTTGTCGGACGATTTCACCCAGATTGCCATTCAAGGTCCGAAAGCGGTCAACCTTCTTCAGAAGCTGACCGACGCCGACCTGACGAAAGTGAAATTCTACTGGGTTACGCGCGGCAATCTCTGCGGGTTGTCCAACATCTTGATGGGTCGCACCGGCTACACCGCTGAAGACGGATTCGAAGTCTATGTTCCCGCGGACGAGGCCACCGGCGCCCGCGTCTGGAAGGAAGTGCTTGCCGCCGGCAAGGAATTTGGGGTTGTCCCCTGTGGTCTGGGTGCCCGCAACACACTCCGACTAGAAGGCAAGCTCCCCCTCTACGGCCATGAAATTTCCGATACGATTAATGTCTGGGAAGCCGGCCTCGACCGCTTCTGCAAAATGGAGAAGCCCGAGTTCATCGGCCGCGATGCCCTGGAAAAAGCGAAGTCTGCCGGCATAAAGCGCACGTTAGTAGGTTTAGAGATGACCGAGCGCGGCATCGCCCGCGACGAATATAAGGTGCAGAACGAATCCGGCCGCGAGATCGGCTACGTTACCAGCGGATCTCCAGCCCCGTTTCTGAAGAAGAATGTAGCGTTAGCATACGTACCCGTAGAACACTCAGCCGTTGCCACAAAGGTGAAGGTCGAGATTCGCGGTCAAGGTATAGGAGCGGTGGTAGTGCCAACACCCTTCTACAAGCGCCCGAAGAAAGCAGCTTGAGTTGTTATCAAGTGCGCAGAGGCGAGCCGACGCCGGAATGGTTGCCGTATGTCCGCTCGACGTTGTCAGTCTTTTGTTTTGAAAGGGCGCGGCTTCAGCCGCGCCCTCAGGGGAGTTGAATCAATGCGGCTTTAGCCGCTGAGGGCCACCAATTTTAGCTGGCACCCAGGAGCTAGACGTTTTATGCCCTATCCGACAGATCGCAAGTACACCAAAGAGCACGAGTGGATCCAGGTCAACGGCAACACCGCCACAGTCGGCATCACCGACTATGCGCAGGGGTCTCTCGGCGACATCGTCTTTGTCGAGGCCCCGAAAGTTGGGGCAGAACTCACGGCGGGCAAGACGTTCGGAACAGTCGAGTCGGTCAAAGCCGTGTCAGATCTGTTTGCCCCAGCCTCAGGCACAGTGACCGAAGTCAACACGGACCTGGCCACGTCGCCGGAAAAAGTAAATAAAGACGCCCACGGTTCCTGGATGCTGAAGCTGACACTGAAAAATCCGGGCGAACTCGACGCTCTTCTCTCCGCCGCGGACTACGAAAAATTCGTCGCGGAAGAGGCAGGCCACTGAAGTTGCAAGCTGCGCCAAATTTCTCGGGGATCCACCTTTTCCAGATCCCATACGACTCGGGCCGCCGGAACTTTCGTATGGGCAATGGCCCGGCTCATCTCAACCAGGCCCTCGCCGACTTGGCAGCTGTCTCGTCTGAAGAAGTCACAGTCGAAGAGCGCCCCTTCGAACTCGGCACCACCTTCCGCATCCTGCGCGCCGTGTCGGACAAAGTCCGGGAGTCGATGGCTGACAATCGCCTTCCCATCCTCCTCGCCGGCGGCTGCCTCAGCAGCCTCGGTTCGCTCTCCGCGATCGGCTCCGACTCTACAGCCCTGATCTGGTTCGACGCCCACGCCGACTTCAACACTCCCGAAACCACTCCCAGCGGATTCATTGACGGCATGGCCCTTGCGGCGATCACTGGACGCTGCTGGCGCAATCTGGCTGCATCCGTCCCGGGATTTCGCCCCATGCACGAAAAGAACATCGCGCTCATTGGCGCCCGTGATCTTGACTCCGAGGAGCGGACATCTCTGGAGAGGTCTCAGATCACATACCTTAGGCCGGAATCCATCAGGAAGAATCGCATCGAAGACTGCTTGAGCGAAGTGCTCGCCCGGCTTCCAAAACGTGTCTACGTCCATGTCGACTTGGACGTGCTCGACCGGGCGGAAGCCTGCGTCAACGAATATTCCTCGCCCGGGGGTCTCACCGTTTCCGAACTTTTGCACATAATCGGGTTCATCGGACACAATCGA
>DATEHP010000009.1:0-3166 GCA_035279505.1 Candidatus Sulfotelmatobacter sp.
CTACGCGCCTCGGGCGAAGGCCGAGCGCGCCCGGTCGCTCGAGTTCGTCTACGGCATCTTCCCGCGCCTGGCCGAGCGCCGGAAGCAGCTGGCCGGCACCATGAGCGGCGGCGAGCAGCAGATGCTGGCGGTGGGGCGGGGCATGATGCTCCGGCCGCGCCTGCTGATGCTCGACGAGCCGTCGCTCGGGCTGGCGCCGGTCATGACCGATGCCACCTTTCAGAAAATCCAGGAGATCCACTCGATGGGGACGGCGGTGCTGCTGGTCGAACAGAACGTGGCGCGCGCACTGGCGCTGGTGCAGCGAGCCTACGTGCTGGAGAGTGGCAGGGTGATCATGCATGGCACCAGCGCCGAATTGGCGAACAACAAGCAGGTGCAAGCCGCCTACCTGGGAATATAGTCGAGTTGACGCTGATCTCGACGAAGCACCCACAGCCATCGGTCTGCTGTAACCTAACGCTATGGGTCCCAAGCTCCACGAGGTATTTGGCGTTAGCGCCGCTCCTGTGCTGTCCTACGTGACTAGGCTTGACGTTGATGGCAAGTTTCAGGAAGCGCTTGGCAGCGATAAGCAAGTGGTGGTCTATGGAGCTTCTAAGCAAGGCAAGACCTCGCTCGTATCAAAGTATCTGCCCTACGGAAAGAACATTGTCGTCCGCCTGACTCCGGTTATGACGACGCAGGACATCTACCACGCGGTCCTGCGTGACCTTGGCATCAAGATAAAGGTTGCTGGCAAGTCGGCGCAGGAGCGGGAGATGTCGGCGGAAGCGGGGATCAAGTTCACCGCAATGATTCCGTTCTTCGGCAAGGGTAGTGCCGAGGCCAAGGGCGGCGCGACGGCCGGGCAAAGGGAAGAGGAACAATTTGAGGAGGTGCCGTTCAATCTTGCACTTGCGCAGGACGTTTCCGAGCTGATCAAGCGTGCAGGGTCTGGCCAGTTCATCATTCTGGAGAATTTCCACTACCTTGATGAGGAGCGGCAAAAGCAGTTCGCGTTTGACTTGCGGACCTTTCAGGAGGTTGGCATCCGTTTTGTCATCCTCGGCGTCTGGAGAGAAAAAAATAGGCTTGCGCAGTACGACGGTGATCTCTTGGACCGCATTGTGGAAATTCCCGTCGAACCATGGGTGGAAAACGATTTCCGGCGTGTGGCGGAGACTGGTGCAGAGAAACTCAACATCCAGTTCGCGCCTATTGTGGTGAACAGTTGCATCGAGAGCTCTTTCAGTAGCGTGGGCGTGTTTCAAGAGCTTCTCAAAGAAGTTTGCCGTCGTTCAGGCGTGACCGAGTATCGCCATGTGAAGGAGAGCATCAATGATGGCGAACTTGTGAAAGCGGCCACGAATACGAAGGGGGAAGAATATGGCTCGCGTCACCAGCGAGCGTTGGAGTCTATCGCGGCGGGCTACAGTACTGCTGGGCACACGGAGCGGGAAGGCAACGTGCCGCTCTTTCTCCCTTACTACCTAGTAAAGACGATCCTAGAGGCGGGATATCCGGGTATCGCGAATGGAATGCCGCGCAACGTCATCCAAGACGCGATCAAGCGCATGCATCATCGCGGGGAGGATGTTCGCCCCTCGGACATGAGTAACTTGCTTTATAACTTGGCGAACCTTCAGGCCGCTAAGAAAATCTCTCCGCCAATCATTGATTTTGACCGTAACACGAAGCAGCTACAGGTTGTCGATTCAACGTTCTACTTCTTCCTCAAGTTTGCGAACTTAAGAGAGATCGAATCGGAATTGCCCAATCCTCTGGAAGGTGCTCAGACAGTGCGGATGGAGCGAGTGAGGGCTGAATTCGACGTTGTGGTAGATCATGGAAAAGAAGAAAGAGCGGAAGCAAAGGCGCTCAGCCCTAAAGACGTCACTTCAGGGTGACAGACAGACCAAGCCCGCGTTGCTTCTACGGATTCAGCTCCTTATACCCGCGCCATTGCGTCCTGAGGCAGAAGGCGGTCGCCGTCCAGTCGGGGTTTCCGCGGCTTTGCCATTCACGGGAGCACTTAGCGAAGATTTTGGCCTCTGGCGTTGTGTCGCCGTCTCGAATGTTGTGCTCTTCTACAAATCCCTGCACTTCCCGAAGGCCCCGAGTTTGCGTCCTCACGCAGAAGGCTATCGCGGGATAGTCGTCGACCCATTCCTTCTCACAGGTAGACCGGATGATCTTGTCTTTTCCGGCGAGGGCATTCGTAACGGGTTCGCCCTTTTGGGCGCCGTCATACGGGTCCGTCGCACAGCCTGATAGGGCGATCGTTATGATTGCGACCACCATGGCCTTCATGTTTGGTCCGCTTCTAGACATTTTTTTTGAAAGGCGATACCGCCCATGCACTTCCAGGCCCAAAGCGAGCGCCGCATTTCGGACATTCTGACGCTGACAAAGGAATCACGGATTCGCAGTTCGGGCAGTTGCCCATTGAAGACTCAGGCCGGGCTTGGGAGCTGATAGTCCGAACCTCGGTATCTGCCACGGCTTGGCTTTCGGTCGTCGGAGCGGGAGCTGGTTCCGCGTTTATTCGCTGCTGGAGGAGAGCGTTCGTCTTTTGAGCTTCAGCGATCAACTGTCTCAGTAGAGGTTTAGTACCGATGATTGCAAGCGGAAACACGATCCAAGCAATGACAAGGACTATGCCGAAGATGATCGCTATCAAATAAAACGCCGCCGCAAACGCCTCCATGTGCCCCTCCCTTGTCTTGGGTGTAAGAGCGCAACAGCCTCCGAGTACTTAGTCACCTAACGTTTGTGTTTGCGGACCGTGCAAGGTTACTCTTGATTCCCCGACGCGCACAGCGTCGGGATCAGCGCTTCCTCGCCAGCCGGCGGTCTTCAAGGTACACTGGCGTGTCGCGTACGGTACAGGACAACGACCATGAACTCGAGTAAATCCCGTATCGGCTTCAGGCATTTGTCACTCTTGCTGGCCTTCGCGGCCTTCCCCTGCTCCGCCGACACGGTGCGCGTATACATCACGAACAGCGCCGGCGACAACATTCACGTGATCGATCCGGCGACGAACAAGGTGGTGCAGGTGATCTCCGGGATCGAGGCGCCGCACGGGATCGATTTCGCGCCGGACGGGTCGCGGGTGTACGTGAGCAACGAGTCGGACAGCACGCTGGACGTGGTGGACCGCGCGAGCGGGAAGATCGCGAAG
>DATEHP010000010.1:0-6292 GCA_035279505.1 Candidatus Sulfotelmatobacter sp.
GGCTTTTCAATGGGTTTGCGAGGCATCATCTGGTCGCGCATAGCTGTTTCGTAAACGAAGCTGGCGACGATCACTGCCATCTGTTTCAGATCGTCGGGTTGGAGACGGTCATAGACATCCATGTTGGAATGGTGTGTACGCGTCTCGTACTCGATGGGGTCCTGGATGAACTGGAATCCCGGAATGCCGACTGCGTCAAAAGAAAGATGATCGGTGCCGCCGGTGTTGCGCATGGTGAGAGTTGTCATCCCAAGATCTCGAAAGGGCTTCATCCACGATTCGAAGATGGGTGCTACGGCTTCGTTTTCCTGCAAGTAGACGCCGCGGATTTTTCCTGTGCCATTGTCGACATTGAAATAAGCCGAAACCTTTGCTTGCTCCGGTTTTACCGTGACAGGGCCGGCTTCGCGCCGCAATAGAGTTGGCATGCCCTTCATGTTGGGATCGTCCATTGGCGGCCGCGATCCGAAGTGCTGCTCGACATATCCCTGCGAGCCGAGCAGGCCTTCTTCTTCGCCGCTCCACAACCCGATCCGGATGGTGCGCCGCGGTTTGACGTCGAGGGCCTTCAAGATGCGAACGGCTTCCATCATGACGACGCTGCCTGCGCCGTTGTCAGTCGCGCCGGTGCCGGCGTGCCAGGAGTCGAGATGGGCGCCGAGCATGACTACTTCGTCTTTCTTGTCGGTGCCGGGGATTTCGGCGATGGTGTCGTACTGCATGGGGTCGTCATCATAGAAATCATTGGTAATGTTCAGTTCGACGGCCACGTCTTTCTTTTGATCGAGCAGGCGGGCGATGCGGCTCCATTGCTCGGAAGCCATGGTGAGCTGGGGAATGGTGGTGGTCTCGCCAGCCTTGTAGGATCCTCCGGACTGTACGAATACCGTGCCGCCACCAGCGGTGCCGCGGCTATGGTCGATCACGGCAAGAACTTTTTCATCGGCGAAGAACTGGTTGAGATCTTTGATGAACTGGCGACGGCGCAGCATTTCTGCAAGACGAAATGGAGGGCGTTCGCCGGGAATCTGGTATTCGCCGATTTTTGCGAGATCGTCGTCGCCAAGACGCTTATAGGGGGATTCAACGATGGGCTTGACTTCGGCATCGGCGCCGAAGATCACGAGCATGCCGGCGAGTTTGCCGCGATATTTCTCGAAATCCTTTTTATCTTCGATGCTGGCGCGAATGCATTTTCCTGTGACCACTCCTTTGGTGCCGGGTGTCCACGCTTTGGCGTAAACAATCAGCGGAGTGATATCGGGCGAGGTCATGCGAGCATTGACGTACTGATTGGCCCATCCACGGCCGAATGGTCCCCAGGCTTCCAGATGAGCGTTGCTGAGGCCCATCTCCGTAAGTTTGTCGCGCGTCCAATCGTTGGCGCGCTTCATGTTGGGAGAGCCGGTAAGGCGTTCGCCAATCGAATCCATCAGGCCGGAAGCCAGCTCCGTCACTTTCGAGTTGTGAAAGCCCTCATAACGGATGCGGGTGATCATTTCGAGGTCGACCTTTTCCTGCGGTGCCTGCGACCAGGCGATCGGTATGGCAGACAGGATCAAGACGAGGGAGCAGGCAAGTCGCGCGGGACTCTGCATGAGTGTCCTTTCGTGGTAAGTAGAAGGGGATTATACAATTCGCTTCGGTTCGGGGGGTCTCACTGCGCGGGATTGCAAACCGGTTCGTTGGGCTTTTCCTCGGTGTCGGCCGCGAACAGTATGAAGTGATCGAAGCTAGACGAGGCAGCAATCGCGATGGACAGGGCCCGAGTCATTCCATGCCAGTCGGAGGTGTTGCACAGCCCTTCGGCGGGGTCAAACCTTGCACCTCCGATGGGTTATTGCACTGGGGCTGATTTCGATTCCGTTGACGTGGGATGGTTGTTGTTCTCACGCTCGTGTGGTTTCTCAGTCTGCTCGTCATCGTTGCCTTTCACGATGTACTGCACGATGACCGAGATGCGGCGATTGGCGGGATCAAGAGGGGCATCCGGTTTGCGAAGTCGCTGGTCAGCAAAGCCGCGAACTTGAGTGTCTGGTCGGGGCGAATTCCACGGGACTGCATGACGCGGCGGGCTGCACTGGCCCGATCGGCAGAGAGTTCCCAGTTGCCGTAGGTGGCCGATGGGGCATAGGGCTGCGAATCGGTGTGCCCCTCAATGGAGAGCTTGTTGGGAAGGCCGCTGAGCTCTTGAGCAAGGGTAATCAGCAGTTCCGCGCCATCGGAATTGAGCTTGGCACTGCCGCTATTGAAAAAAGTACCGCTGGCGGATTCTGAGAGCTCGATACGCAGACCCTCCGCCGTTACCGTCATATCAATATGACTCTTGAGCTTTTCGAAGTCCGTCATCTGCTTCACTGCGGCTTGCAACTGTTCTTTCAACTTGGGCATGTTGTCGCGGGTGAGAACAATATTTTCGCCAGCGCCCTGCATGTTGGAGCCGAATTTCTTGGCGGTTCCGGTCGGGTCTTTGAAATAGCCTCCGAGTGCCTCTTGCACCTGCTTGCTACTGTTGAGTAACCAGAGCACGATGAAAAGGGCCATCATGGCGGTGACAAAATCGGCGTAGGCCACTTTCCATGCGCCGCCATGATGACCGCCATGGCCGCCTTTCTTTTTGATGACGATGGTGGGGCGCGCTTTTTCCATAGTTCAGGCTAGGAGGCGGCAGTAGCCGCATCCGCGCAGCAGCGGGGGCAGATCCCCATAAGCGCTAACTTAAGGATTGGAGTTTGAGTGGAGTGCCACTTCCCGGAACACCGTTTATGGCCAACTTCCGGATTGGCGACAAACCGGGGTTAGTCGGATTCGTCAACACTTGCGCGCTTGTCGGTACTGCCCCCGCGGTCCAGTTCGAACTCGCCCGTGGTTCGAGAAAGTCGTCGACGGGCCGCGGCTGACTCCGGCCGACATTGTTATGGAATCAAATTACAGTCATTGGCTGAATTCCGCGGACCCGATTGCGACAGGCGATTACCTACTTGGTCACCGCCCTTTTCAGGTCGGCATCCTTCGGGGCGCGATCGAGCGCGGCGCGCAATTGGGCCGGGGCAACGGCGCCCTCGATCCTTTCTCCATTCACGAATAGCGTGGGCGTCACTTCCACCCCAATCGCCTCCGCCTCTTTCATAGACGCCTTTACCATGCTTTCATCCTGCGCTTCGACACAGGACTGCAGTTTTGCGGTCTCGATACTGCGTTTTTGGCCTTGCAGCATGGTCAGGCGGTCGAGTGCTGCAAGGCGCGCTCGCGGCGTTTTGTCGTTGTTCACCTCGCGCTGGTTGGCATGAACGTCGTCGGCGAAATCCCAATACGCATCGGTGCTTTGCGCGGCCAGACAATTTGCGTCCACGGCGGCGCGCATCGCCCACTGAATCCGAGACTTGTCCCGGTACCTCCAGTGCCAAGTCCAGTAGGTAAAGGTCCTGTTTCCCAACTTGGGTTGGCCACCATAGCCGCGGGTTGCGTAGGTCCATCTGCGGAAACTTATCCGGGATGAAGCGGACGACCTAGGTCTCTCGAGGGCCGAGGCGTACTCGCCGTTCGAAGGCGAGGTTCTCGATATGTCCTTTCACCACACCTTGTTACGGTACTGAGATCTCCCAGCACTCCCAGAGGGATGTAATGCTCGTCCGGCGGTCTACGCGCATGCCGGTATCTGGCGGGCTCCGACTGAGCATCCTGCCAATCCCAGAACCTGCCTCGGCTACCTGCAATCAGTCGCTGGCTACCACCCCTTTTGTGGTATCGACCCCAAACCAACACAACCCACTTCCAATGGTGACGAAGGCCGCCAAAGACAGAGCAACTGCCCAGCCGAAGCGCGATGCCACATAGGCAGTAACGATGGGAGAGAACGCTCCTGCCAGGTTGCCGAACGTGTTCATCAGTCCTGCCACGGATCCGGAGTACTGCTGGCAAAGATCGATGCACGCAGCCCAGAAGGTGACCGAGGCAAACATGTTGAAGCCGGCGGCCGCCGCCAGAAGCAAGATTGCGGTCACTTTGTTCGGGGCATGAGCACCTGCCCACATCAGGGCGGCAGAGGAAAACATGCCAAGCCATACAGCTACACGCTGTCCCATGGGTTTGCCCAAGGCACGAACCGCGAAGTCGGAAAACAGTCCCCCGAGCGGCGACGCGACAGCAATCGCGATATAAGGGGTAGTGCCGTAAAATCCGCCTTGGGTCAGGGAGAATCCTCTCACCTTGATCAGATAAATAAAAAGCCATGTGTGAAAGAAGTAGATGGGAAAGCCCTGGCAGAAGTATCCGAGAACAAGCGCGATCACGGATCTATTCGTAATGATGCGGCCCCAAGGAACCTGGATTTTGGCAGGGGCGCCCGTTTCAAAGGTGCGGCCACGACCGATGAATTCGATTTCCTCAGCGTTGACGCGGGGGTGCTCTTCGGGCCGATCGGTTGCAAGGAAGTTCCATGCGAGGGCGACGAGGATGCCCAGAGCGCCACAGCAATAGAAAGCTGTGCGCCATCCCCAATGCTGCATGATGAACGTGATGAGCACGGGGGTAAGCGCGCCACCCAAGCCGATGCCGAACAGGTTGAAACTGCTGCCGACACCGCGGTGCCTTTGTCCCATCCAGTTCGCGACGATCTTGGTGTAACTCGGAGAACTGGGCGCTTCGCCAATACCGATGAAGAATCGAATCATGGCGATCGAGTACGCAACCCCGAACCATGTGGCTACAGGCAGACGCGGAGCGATGGCGGTGGCCGCCGTAAGCACCGACCACCACGAGATCGCGACAATGAGAACTTTGCGTGGCCCGAACCGGTCGGCCAAGTACCCGCCTGGGATTTGCGTGAGGGAATAGCCGAACAAGAAAGAGCTGAGGATCCAGCCCATGGTCTTCAGCGAGAGCGAAAACTCATCCTGAATAAAGTGACCGGCGATGCTGAGGTTGAGACGGTCAAGGTAAGTCAAGATGGTGGTGATCGTCACCAAAGCCATCATTTGCCAGCGCACCGCCGTCGGGCGTTCCTTGACTGCAGGTGCCGGATGAGGTGCCTGGGGAGCGGTGGCGGTCAGAGAGATACCTTCCTAAGGATGGGCGTCCCTTCACGGTTTTCAAGCGCTGCCACCAGCGGAAGTTCTACCCGAAAACTGCTGCCTTGTCCCTCTTCGCTGGAGACACTGATATCGGCGCCATGAGCGGTGCAGACTGCTTTTACGATGGACAGGCCGAGGCCCGACCCGCCGGAGGCGCGAGAGCGCGCCTTGTCTACCCGGTAGAAGCGTTCGAACACATGGGAGATGGCCTGCGGCGGAATTCCGGCACCGTTGTCAGAGACTTCGAGGATCGCGGTTCCTGCTTCTTTATAAACTTCAACTTCGACGGTGCCACCCTCCTGCGTATACTTGACGGCGTTGTCGATGAGGTTGACAAGGACTTGCTGTAGGCGCGTCCGGTCGCCTTCGACGCAGACTCCATCCTCGACAGACGCCCGTAACGTAATTGACTTTTCCTGCGCCAGAATTCTCATTTCATCAGCCGTGGTCGTTGCTAGACTACCCATGTCCAGGCGGAGTTTCTCTAGTTTCGCCTCTCCTGCGTCCAGCCGAGAAATGGTGAGGAGACTCTCGACAATCCTGGACATGCGTTGGGTCTCTTCTAAAGCGCTGCCGATCTGGTCTTCGAGAGGAGCACTGAGGGGATGGTTGTGAACAATGCCCTCGAGTTCCAACTGGAGAATGGTTAACGGCGTACGCAATTCGTGAGAAGCATCGGCGGAAAAACGATTAATGTGCTGGAACGCATCTTCCAGGCGTCCAATCATACGATTTAGAGCGGCTGATAAGCGTTCAAGCTCATCTCCCGTTCGAATCACAGGAAGACGCTCGCTCAGATTAGTGGAGGTGATTCCCTCGGCTCTTTCGGTGATCTCATCCACAGGCCGCAGTGATCGTCGCATTAACCAATAGCCGCCTCCGATAGCGAGGAAAACGATAAATGGAGTATAGATGGCAAGGGTCAACAACAATCCGTGAAGCACCACCCGGATCTGCTGGTAGGGGATTCCGCTCTCCACAAGAAACCGGCTGCCATCCGGAGTAGCGAAGCTCATCGCATGGATGAGGAGTTGTTGTCCGTTTCTGAGGTGAATCTGTCGAGAGCCGTCCCTCATCTCGATGTAGGGAGGGATCTGAGATGGATCAAAAGCACCGTCCTTGGGTGCGCCCGAGAGGTAGATGATGCCACTGCCCTCTCGATGAACACGAATGAATCGTGAGTTTACCTCAGGAGCATAGGCCTCATTGATTTCTGTCTG
>DATEHP010000011.1:0-2998 GCA_035279505.1 Candidatus Sulfotelmatobacter sp.
TGGACGACAGTTTATGGCTGACATGGAATACCGACAGCTTGGCAAATCTGGATTGAAGGTTCCGGTCCTGAGTTTTGGGACCGGAACATTTGGGGGTGGAACGGAGTTCTTCAAAGCGTGGGGCGCGAGCGATGTTGCCGAAGCTACGCGTCTGGTCGACATCTGTCTGGAGGCTGGAGTCAATCTCTTTGATACGGCGGACATCTATTCGATGGGGCTGTCGGAAACGATCCTTGGAAAAGCAGTGGCCGGGCGGCGCGAGAAAGTTCTGATCTCAACCAAGGCGACTTTTCGCATGGGAGACGGGCCCAATGATCTGGGATCGTCGCGGCATCATCTGATCGCGGCGTGTGAAGCAAGTCTGCGACGGCTGGGTACCGGCTACATCGACGTCTATCATCTGCATGGATTCGACGCGCTGACACCGGTCGAAGAAGTATTGAGCACGCTCGACAATCTGATCAAGAATGGTAAAGTCCGTTATATCGCATGCTCGAACTTTTCCGGATGGCATCTGATGAAGTCGCTCGACGTCGCCGATCGCTATGGCTGGGCGCGATATGCGGGTCACCAGGTCTACTACTCGCTAATCAACCGCGAGTACGAATGGGAGTTGATGCCGCTGGGGCTCGATCAAGGCGTCGGCGCGCTAGTGTGGAGTCCACTGGGATGGGGACGGCTTACGGGAAAGATCCGGCGCGGCCAGCCTTTGCCTGCAGAGAGCCGACTTCATAAAACCTCTGATCAAGGCCCGCCGGTTGAGAATGAGCATCTGTTTAACATTGTCGATGCGCTCGACGTGGTTGCGAAAGAAACAGGGAAGAGTGTGCCGCAAGTGGCATTGAACTGGCTGCTGCAGCGGCCGACGGTTTCGACCGTCATCTTCGGCGCACGGAATGAGCAGCAGTTACGGCAGAATCTCGACGCTGTGGGATGGAATTTGACGGCGGAGCAGATCGACAAGCTCGATCGGGTCAGCGATGTGACGCCGATTTATCCGTACTGGCATCAACGGCAGTTTTTGGAGCGAAACCCGCTACCGGTCACACCGACGACGGAACCAGGGAAAGGATTCTGAGCGCCAGAAGGGTCAGATTTCGCCGCGTCCCAGCAACCACTAGTAGAGTCCTCTGCGGTTCAAGCTTTTTGTCGCTCTCCTCTAGACGATCTTCTCGCCTACAGCCTTCGCTTGGGTGAACAGGTAGAGGTAGTCCGGGCCGCCGGACTTGGAATCTGTACCGGACATGTTGAAGCCGCCGAAGGGATGCGCACCGACCATCGCACCCGTACATTTGCGGTTGATGTACAAGTTGCCGACATGGAATTCGCGGATGGCACGATCGATCTTATCGCGCGAACTGGTGTAGACAGCGCCGGTGAGGCCGAACTCGGTGTCATTCGCGATTTCCAGCGCATGGTCGAAGCCGCGAGCCTTGATCACAGCGAGCACTGGTCCGAAGATTTCTTCCTGCTCGAGCTTTGATCTCGGCGGGATGTCGGCAATCACGGTCGGCTGGATGAAGTATCCCTCGCCGGCCTGGGTGGCGCGTTCACCGCCGGTGATCAGGCGTCCGTCTTTCTTGCCCTGCTCGATGTAGCCGAGGATGGTCTTCATTGAGCCTTCGTTGATGACGGCGCCCATGTTCGCGTTTTCGGCGGGATCACCAACTTTGATCTGCTCGACGCGCGACTTCAACTGCTGCAGGAACTTGTCGTAGACGCGCTCGTCGACGATGGCGCGCGAGCAGGCGGAGCACTTCTGGCCCTGGAATCCGAAGGCGGCTTGCGCAACGCCTTCGATGGCGGAATCGATATCGGCATCGGCGTCGACGATGATGGCGTCTTTGCCGCCCATTTCGAGGATCGTGCGCTTGATCCACATCTGGCCGGGGGCTTGGGTCGCGGCAGCTTTGTTGATGTGAAGGCCGACTTCGCGCGATCCGGTAAAGGCGATGTAGCGCGTCTTCGGGTGGGCGACGACGGCGTCGCCGAAGCTGGCTCCGGCGCCGGGGCAGAAGTTCACAACGCCCTCGGGCATGCCGCATTCTTCGAGCAACTCGACGAACTTCGCGGCGATCGTCGGCGAATCGCTTGACGGTTTCAGGATGACGGTGTTGCCACTGACGATCGAGGCCAGCGTCATTCCGGCCATGATGGCGCAAGGAAAATTCCACGGCGGGATGACAGCGCCGACGCCAAGCGGGATGTAGTGCAGAGTGTCGCGCTCACCGGGCAACTGGATCGGAGTTTGCGCCTTGGCGAAGCGCAACGCTTCGCGTGCGTAGAATTCGCAGAAGTCGATGGTCTCGGAGATGTCGGCATCGGCCTCAGCCCAGTTCTTTGATACTTCGAAGACGAGCCAGGCCATGTATTCCATCTTGCGCGAGCGCATGGCGTCGGCCACGCGGAACAGCAGGGCGGCGCGCTCTTCGATCGGGACGCGGCTCCAGGATTCGAAGGCTTTGAGCGCGGCGGTCATCGCTGGTTCGACGTGTTCCTTGCTGGCCTTCTGATGGGTGCCGACGATCTCGGAGGGCTTTGAAGGATTGAGAGACTTGATCTTGTCGGTGGTCTTGACGCGCTTGCCGCCGATGATGAGGTCATACTCGCGGCTTAGCTGGCTGCGGACTTTTGCGATCGCCGAACGCATGCGGCGCGCGTTTTCTTCGTTGCGGAAATCAAAAAAGGGCTCGGTCACAAACGGTCCGGAATGCAGGCTCGTGCGCGCTGGCCGGACGGGGGGCTCAAGTATTGCCATGGGGGGAATTCCTCTCGAGAAAAATGTATGCGGTATGAAACTTTGATTAGTCTACACCTCGAAAAGACGCGAGGAGCGCGTGCGCGAGAGGCTCGTGCGGACGTTTGGCTGGGGCGCTGCGAGGAATAGATCGGAAGATCCGCACGCAAATTTTTGCGATCGTATTCTTGCAAAATCTTCTGCATAAAGGGCTTACGGATTTGAGGTAGGGACAAGTCCTTGCAAAATCTTGAGCCGCAG
>DATEHP010000012.1:0-13958 GCA_035279505.1 Candidatus Sulfotelmatobacter sp.
GCTGACATCGACGATGAGATGTCGGGCAATATCTGCCGCTGCGGAACCTACCAGCGCATTCGGGCCGCGATTAAGGAAGCGGCAAAGGAGCGCGCATGATCACTCTAGAGAAAGGCTCCAACAAATTCACAGTCGTAAACGTGACACGCCGCAGTTTCCTGCAGGGGTCGCTTTCCGCCAGCGCGTTCGTGCTGTGCGTGGCGAAAGCTCCGCTTTTCGCAAACATGGCGGGAAATGTGGCACCCGGCTCCGCAGCTCCATCGATCGATGCGACGACCTTCCATCCCAGCATCTTTCTCGGGATTCAGCCCGACGGAACCGTGCTGATCGTCTCCCATCGGACGGAGATGGGCAATGGCGTCCGCACTAGTCTGCCACGCATCGTTGCCGATGAACTCGATGCCGACTGGTCTCGCGTAAAGGTGATTCAGGGCGACGGCGATGAACGCTACGGATCGCAGGACACCGATGGGTCGCACTCCGTTCGCGAGTTTTTCGACACTCTTCGCGAAGCTGGAGCAACCGCGCGCCTGATGCTGGTTCGGGCCGCGGCTCAACAGTGGGGAGTGCCCGAAGCGCAGTGCGTGGCCGATCCGGTGCATGTCATATCGCATAAAGCTTCCAACCGGACGATCGGCTATGGCGAACTCGCCGCGCTGGCGGCAAAACAGCCGGTCCCGAAGAAGGAAGAGTTGAAACTGAAGTCGCCTTCCGAGTGGAGATACATTGGCAAGCCCACTCCGGGGTACGATGTCGCTGATGTTTGCGCAGGCAAGCCACTATTCGGCATGGATGTCCGGGTTGACGGCATGCTCTACGCCGCAATCGCCCATCCACCCGTTCTGGGTGGGAAGGTGAAGTCCCTCGATGACTCTGCCGCGCTGAAGTTCAAAGGCGTGAAGCGGACGATCCCGATCGATCCGTTCACTCCGCCGCACCACTTTCAACCGCTGGGGGGCGTCGCCGTCATCGCTGACAACACCTGGTCGGCATTCAAGGGACGCGACGCACTCAAGATTGAGTGGGACAACGGCGCGCACGCCGTCTACAACTCGTCGGATTACAAGAAGCAGTTGCAGGAAACTGCCCGCCAGCCGGGGAAAGTAGTGCATACGATTGGCGATCCCGACGCCGAGTTCTCCAAAGGTGGCAAGCTCATCGAGGCGGAGTATTACGCTCCGCATCTGGCACACGCTTCGATGGAACCACCCGTGGCCGTGGCCGACGTTCAAGGAGAGAAAGTCACCGTCTGGTCGCCGACGCAGAATCCGCAGGGAGTACAAGAAGAGGTGGCCAAGAAGCTCGGACTCAAGAAAGAGAATGTTACCTGCCATGTCACCTTCCTCGGCGGAGGCTTCGGCCGCAAATCAAAACCGGACTATGCGGTCGAAGCTGCTGTCCTGTCCAAAACGACCGGCAAGCCCGTGAAAGTCGTTTGGAGTCGCGAGGACGACATCAAGTTCGATTACTTCCATTCGGTTGCAGCCATGTACATCAAAGCCGCCGTCGACGACCAAGGGATTCCTAAGGCATGGCTGCAGCGTTCTGTCTTTCCTTCCATCTCGTCGACGTTCGATAAAAATGCTGTGTACGGCAGCGATGGAGAAATGTCGTTGGGATGGGACGTAATCCCGTTTGATGTGCCGAACTTCCGCT
Organism: Candidatus Sulfotelmatobacter sp.; assembly: GCA_035279505.1. Lineage (GTDB taxonomy): Bacteria > Acidobacteriota > Terriglobia > Terriglobales > Acidobacteriaceae > Sulfotelmatobacter. Next base: position 1,657 of record DATEHP010000012.1, read on the forward strand.
CAGAGAACGGGAAAGCCGTCAACCATGTCCGCATCGGATGGTTGCGCTCGGTCGCGAATATTTACCACGCGTTCGCCGTGCAGTCCTTCGCGAACGAACTGGCTCACTCGGCGAACCGCGATCCTTATGATTACCTGATGGCATTGATCGGTTCGGGCCATGTCATCGATGTCAAGCAACCTCCCGACGTCGGGGCGAAGTATCCCTACGACACGACCCGACTGCGCCACGTCGCCCAACTCGCGGCGGATAGAGCCAATTTGGGCAAAAAGAAATCGGGCAACGGATGGGGCATGGGCATGGCGGTGCACCGGAGTTTCCTGACCTACGTTGCTACTGTGGTCGAGGTAGAAGTGGACGGCTCCGGTGCGGTACGGATTCCGAACGTCTATACCGCGGTCGATGCGGGGATCGTAGCCAATCCAGACATGGTCCGCTCACAGTTTCAGGGAGCGGCTGTGTTCGGGACCAGCGTAGCTCGCACTGGCGAGATTACAGCAACGAACGGCGTCATCGACCAGTCCAACTTCCATAATTATCCAGTGGCCAGGATGAATGACGCACCCGTGAACGTGGACGTACAGATTGTCGAAAGCTCGGCCCCTCCCGCAGGAGTAGGCGAGCCAGGAGTGCCGCCGTTTGTTCCTGCACTTTGTAACGCTATCTACGCGGCGACGGGCAAGCGCGTCCGCGAGTTGCCGCTGACGCGGAACGGGTTCGCCTGAGAAAATGGGTTATCGAACTGTCAGGAACCTATCTATTGGTGAGACGTCGCAAACGCGAGATCCAGGCACGAACCGCAGAGTTGCGGGAACTGCCCCAGATTCTGACCGAATATCGGGATGATGGATGGGTGGTCGGGGCGATCCAAGCTCTGCCCGAGCACCTACAGTTGGGCCGAGAACTTTGGCTGGTGGTATTTCATCGGCCAGAGTCCGGAAAACGGCCAGCCGAGAGTGTCACGCTAAGCACATGATGCTTCCTCCTTGCTCCTCTGCTCCATCCACGCTACCATGACGTTGAACTGGTAGTCGCTATGCCGCAAAACTACGTTCCGATCTTCATCTTCCTTTTGATTGTTGGCACGCTGCTGCCAATCACGTTGCTTTTGGCCAAACTGGTGAGGCCGAACAATCCCAGCAAGACCAAGCTCATGCCTTACGAGTGCGGCATCGACCCCATCGACAATGCCCGAGGACGCTACACAGTTCGCTACTACATCATTGCAATCCTCTTCGTTGTCTTCGATGTGGAAACGATTTTCCTCTTTCCCTGGGCGGTGAAGTTCAAGGCATTCGGCCTGTTCGGGCTCTTGGAGATGCTGATCTTTCTCGCTATTCTGATCGTCGGATATATCTGGGTCTGGAAGAAGGGCGCTTTGGAATGGGTCTAGTTGGATTGAGCCGTTTCGTCGTTACCTCACTTAGCGATTGATCTTTGGCCACTCCCTCTCTCAACCCGATGGATTCTTCCCCTGCCGAGATCTTCGCCGCTTCCCGGTGGACCCAGGGAAACTTCTTCTTCCCTACCAAACTCGTGATCAGCCCACAACGCGTTTCGCGGGTTAAGGGACGTTTCTTCGGCAGCAATGAAGAGAGCATTGCCATGTCGAAGATCGCATCGGTGCACATCTCGACCGGCGTCTTCTGGGCTGAGATCGTCGTCGAATCCACCGGCGGCACCGATCCCATCACCAGTCACGGCCACCGCAAGCGCGATGCGCAACGCATCCGCGCTCTCATCGAAACCTACCAGGCTCAATCGCGATAGCTGCCAAAGAAACTACGTTGATTACGAACGGCGTATCCGCGATACCGGGCCGAGTTTGCGCTCGCTCTGAGAAGGGGCCGGTCCGTCCAGTGTCTCCTATACGAGAAGCTCAAAGTCCCGCCGAAGCCCTTGGATTGGCGATTCGCCAATCCAAAGGCCTGGTCGGGTTGACAATGTGGACGACTGTGTTGCCAAAGGCCTACCTGAGATCCAGCGCAGGGAGTACGCCCGTACCCTCAGCGCGCACCGCATCCAATGCCCTGGGATCAATACCCAAGGCCTCAAGGATGGTTGGTGCCACCTGGGCCGTGCCCACCTCCGCCTTTACGGTCTTGCGGTCGAAGTCCGGATGGGAGAGCAGCAGGACGACGTTGGTGTCGTCATGGGCAAAACCACCGTGCTCGGCCTGCTTTTTGTGGCTGCCTGAGTACGTAACGCCCACGTTCGGGGTCACGATGAAATCTGGCGTGCGTGGGTCCTTGGTCGGGTCGTTGTAGTTCAGTTTCAGCGAGGGGCCATAGTAGAACTGCCCGGCCCCCACTCCGGAGGGACCCAGATTGGCCTCGAGGAGAGCCACCGCCGCGTCCGTGTAGGAAGGGTCCGTCAGCCAGACCAGCGATACGTCATCTTCCGTGGATCCAATGCCGCTGCCGTTGGGGTCCTCGGACGCCGGCATGGCGGCGTGTAACTGGTTGGAGATCAGAGTGGCCGGAGAAGTGCCGTTGATGGTCTGCCGGACATACAGGCTAGGGTCAATCGGCGACTGGCCGTGCTTGGCGGTGATTACGATCAGCGTCGAATCGTAGAGCCCTTGTTTCTTCAGTTCTTGGACGAATGCCCCAATCGACGCATCGACGAACTGAAACTCGTTGAGCAAGGTCGCGCTGGGCGTGCCCGCCGCGTCGAGATATCCGCCGTTTACGCCGTTTTCAATGAGCTTCTGGCCCACGCTCACGGCCTGGAAGTTCATGCCGAAGATGTTGGGAACCTTCATCTTTCCGGCGCCGAGGTGAGTCTTGCCATCGATCCAGTTGAGGATGGCGTCGACCTTCAGGGTGTCATAGCACTGAATGTTCTGGAAGCTGTTGGTCCAAGCCGTGAGATCGGCGCTAGTGTCGAGCACGTTGTCGCAAGCTACGCCCGTGGGCGTTGTGACGTGGGGTAGACCAATAACATTGGAGTTGATTTCGGGTGCATAGAAATCGTCCAACGCCGTCGGCCCGATGCCGGAAGCCACCGAAGAATAAGCCGGGTGCTTGTCGGACCATGCGGTGACTCCGCCATTCTGGTGTACCACGCTGAAGATGCTGTTGGCGCGAACGAATTGCCACGGCCACACGGGCGCACAGCCGTGCGCCGGGTCGCGAGGCAGTTTGTTGGGATCGATGGAGGCAATGGTGCCGTCGGTCAGGGCAGCGCCGGGAGCTCCGCCATTCACCTGGGTCTGGTCGATGTCGATGCCCTCTTCATACTCCGTTGTATAGCCGGTGGGCACCTGACCCGGTGTGCAGGGTCCGGACGCATTGCCATTTCCGGTGGTTGTAGCAGGTCCCTGCAAATTGCGGGAATAGGCGACGTCGTAGTAGACGCCGGTTAAGGCCGGGCTTCCGCCGGTGATGATCGCCGTCAATCCGGGAAACGAGTCTGATGGTTTCGATGTGCTGGCTGCGACGTAGTTCACGCCGTGCTTTGCGAGGCCTGCGAGGGCCGGGCAATAAGGTTCTCCGTGATTCGCGCCGCTGATACCGTTAGCGCAGTTCAGGAAATCGACGGCATGCATGCCGTCAACGCTAATCAGAAGAACCCGTTTGACGTGGCTTGGGTGATCATTCTGGCAAACTGCTGTACCCACAGAACAGACAGCTGCGAGCGAGAGCAGAGCAAGTGTTTTTTTCATAGGCCGATAAGGCTACGAAGCCACGATTAACAGCGGATTACAGGATTTTGAATTGTTTGTGAAAACCATCAAGATCCGCAGGTAGGGCTCGCATCCTTCAACTGCCTGTATGTGTGTGACTGGCAAAGGCCTTGACATGAGAGCCATCTGGTTTGACACCGTTTCCCCAAGCTGATAAAAGTGAACGTTCTTTCGAACGCAGCTTGCGCCGGAGTCTGTGCCGTCGCTTTATGCCGGACGAAACCAAATCGCCTTCTCCACCGCCGCCGGAGAACGAAAAACCGACGGCGGACAAGCCCCCAACCCCGGGTGGAGTGAAATCTACATCCTCCGGTTCGGTTCAATCAGAAACAACCACGACCCCGAGCAAGTCTTCACCCCCATCCGCGACTTCGACTCCACCGAAAGCAGCAGCCCCGGCAACCCCACCCAAGGTCCCCGCAGCCGCTGGTCATCCGGCACCTCCCAAGCCCGCCGGGCCAGTACCGACTCCGTGGGATTCGCCCCTGGTGGCCAAGTACAAGCGCGAGTATGGGACTGGTATTAACCCACTCACTCATCTCGGCCAAAACTATTTTGAGGTGGATAGGTCGCTGATCCCTGAGATTCTGCAACTTCTACGCGACGACGAAAAGTTCGATTACTGTGTGGATTTGACAGCAGTGCATTATCCCAAGCGCGAAAGACAGTTCGACGTCGTCTGGGTCCTTTATTCCTTCTCGCGCAATGAACGCATCCGCGTAAAAACCCAGATCGCGGATGGCGAGAGTGTTCCGAGTTCAGTACCTCTCTGGGCGACCTGCAACTGGCTGGAGCGCGAAGTCTACGACATGTTCGGAATCAAATTCGACGGACATCCCGATCTGAAGCGCATTCTGTTGCCGGATGGGTGGAAAGGATTCCCCCTGCGCAAGGATTACGGAATCCTGCAACAGGACAATGAGTGGGTACAGATCAATCTAGGGATCGAGAGCGGGCAGTGAGGACCACGAACCAACGACCAACGACCAACGGCTAACGACGATTCATGACTGACCCGCGCTCACTCTCGCCGCTCGATCTCGATACGCCCGACAAGACGTTTCTCGATGCGAACGAGCTTGTCATCAACATGGGCCCGCAGCATCCGGCGACCCATGGCGTGTTGCGGGTCATCCTGCGGCTTGATGGCGAAAAAGTCCTGGGTCTCGAGTGCGTGATCGGATACCTGCACCGCGGCGTCGAAAAGATCGCTGAGAACCGTACGTACACGATGTTCAATCCCTACGTCGACCGCATGGATTATGTGGCTGCGGTCTCGAACGGGTTGGGATACTGCGAGGCCGTTGAGAAGCTCTTGAGCGTCGAAGCGCCGCCGCGGGCGCAATACATCCGCGTCATACTCACAGAACTCAACCGCATCGCCAGCCACCAGCTGTGGCTCGGGACGCACGCGCTCGATATAGGCGCTATCACGCCGCTCTTCTACACTTTCCGAGACCGGGAAGAAATTCTCAAGATCTTCGAAAAATACTGCGGCGCCCGACTGACCACGCATGCGTTCCGTATCGGAGGCCTGCAGTACGAGGCTTACGACGGCTTTGAAAGGGACGTCAAGAATTTCGTTTCGTTCGTTAAGCCAAAAGTTGACGAATACGAAGAACTTCTCACCACCAATCGCATCTGGTTAGAACGCACGAAAGGGGTGGGGGTAATTTCGGGCAAGGATTGCATTTCTCTCGGCGTCACTGGCCCGGTCCTCCGCGCAAGCGGTGTGAAGTGGGACATCCGAAAGGCGCAGCCCTACGCCACCTACAAGAATTTCGATTTCGAGATCCCAACCGGCGAAAACGGCGACACGTACGACCGGTACATCGTGCGCATGATGGAAATGCGGCAGTCACTGCGGATCATCGAGCAAGCAGTCGAAGGCATTCCCGAAGGGCCCATCATCGCCAAAGTTCCTAAAGTTATGAAGCCCCCGGTCGGCGAGGTCTATCACTCGATTGAGGCGCCCAAGGGTGAACTGGGATACTTCATCGTGAGTGACGGGTCAACTCAGCCCTACCGCGTGCGCGTCCGCCCTCCGAGTTTCGTGAACCTGCAAGCGCTCGACTTGATGTGCCGCGACCAGCTTGTGGCCGACGTCATCGCCGTCATCGGTACTCTCGACATCGTTCTCGGCGAGGTAGACCGCTGATGCACGCTCTCGTGCAATACATTGAGTCTTACCTCAGAAGCGACCAGACTCCCGGCGCCGCGGGTAATTGGTTCTGGGCTACCGTCTACGTGCTACTCGTGTTCGTTGGCTTGTCGATCGCCGTGATCGCGATGAACTGGCTGGAGCGGAAGATCCTGGCGCACATGCAGGTACGCCTCGGGCCGATGCGCGTCGGACCGCACGGATTGCTGCAGCCGATCGCCGATGCACTCAAGCTTTTGCTGAAAGAGGACATCATCCCGGACGGCGCCGACAAGGTTGTGTTCTGGATTGCGCCGTTCATCGTCGTACTCGCGGCCTTTACCGTCTTCGTCGTCGTTCCCTTCGGGCCGACACACGCCATTACTGATATGAATATCGGAATCCTGTTCATGCTGGGTGTGTCATCGCTCTCCGTGCTCGGAATCGTAACCGCCGGTTGGGCTTCCAACTCGCACTATCCTCTGATCGGGGCGCTGCGCTCGAGTGCACAGATGGTTTCCTACGAAGTGGCCATGGGCTTGGCCGTGGTGTCTGCGATCCTGATGACCAGCCTGAACGAGTCGAATACCGGCACGCTCAGCATGATCGGCATTGTTCAGGCGCAGCAGGAACAGGGAGTCTGGTTTCTCTTCAAGTTCTTCCCTCTCGGCATCATCGCGTTCGGAATCTTTGCCATCGCAATGGTCGCTGAAACCAACCGAGCTCCGTTCGATCTCCCTGAGGCCGAATCCGAGCTCACCGCCGGATTTCATACCGAATACAGCGGCTTCCGCTGGTCTTTGTTTTTCCTTGCAGAATACTCGGCGATGATCGCTGTCTCATCGATTGCTGTAACTCTGTGGCTCGGCGGATGGCTGCGACCCTTCCCGAATCTGCTGCACGGGTCGACTTGGGACTTGGCTTTCTCGTTCATTCCCGGCGTCACATTCCTGTTACTTGGTGCGATGTGCTTCTACAACACCGCGCGAATGCCGAAACATCCACTGTTCAAGATTCAGACCTTGGGGCTTGCCGGATTCGGCGCTGTCCTGGCGCTGATAGGTCTGCTGATGTTCCTCCCGCCGGTTCGGGACCGCGTGGGAGACATTTTCTGGTTCTCGGCCAAAGTTGCCGGATTCATGTACCTCTATATCTGGTATCGTGGCACGTTCCCCCGTTATCGCTTTGATCAGCTCATGAAAGTGGGATGGAAGGTGTTGTTGCCGACTGGCTTGGCGCTGCTCATTCTTACCGCAGTGGTCGGAATGCGCGGAGAATTACTGGCGCAAGTGAAAGAGGTCTTCCAGCGATGAATCCTTCGCTTGCCTCGAATCCGCCAGTCGCAACCCCGTTCTTCTTTTACGGGCTCGCCGCCATCATGATCATCGGCGGCATCCTGGTCATCACTCGCAAGAACGCTGTTCACTCGGCGCTGGCGCTGATCACAACGCTCTTGGCGCAGGCTGCGCTCTACCTGATGCTCTACGCTCCGTTCGTCGCCGGCGTGCAGATCATTCTTTATGCCGGCGGCATCATGGTCCTTTTCCTGTTCGTGATCATGCTGATCTCGATCGAACGGGCAGAGAAAGAGCGCCAATTCAACAAGCAATGGCTGGTCGGCATCGCGGCCGCAGCCGCGCTGGGCGGACTATTTATCGCTGTCTATACGACCGTGACGCGAAACGGCGCAGGTCAGCCAAGCACGATCTTTCCATCCGTGGGCCGTGAATTGTACGTCGAAGGACAGAACACGCAAGGGATCGCCAACCTGCTGTTCGATCTCCATTCCGGCACTTATATGTTCGCCTTTGAGATCGCATCGTTGCTTTTGCTTGTGGCGATCATTGGCGCGGTAGTGATGGCGAAAAAGAGAATCTGAAGATAGCAATGCGCTATGAGAAGTCAAGCCCCAACCCGGTGCCGGATTGCTCATAGCTCATTGCTCATCGCTTGGGACTAGCTCTCGTGCATGCAATGCTCGAAATTTCGACTCTGCACTACCTGGTCCTCGGCGCAGCACTGTTCTTGCTGGGCGTAATCGGTGTGCTTACGCGGCGCAATGTTGTTATCGTGCTGATGTCGATCGAACTCATCCTCAATGCCGTGAATCTGAACCTGGTGGCATTCTCGCGCTACTGGCAGAGTATTCACGGTCCGTCGGCTCTGCATGGCCAGGTATTCGCAATTTTCGTCATTACCGACGCCGCTGCTGAAGCCGCAGTCGGCCTGGGCATTCTGATCGCTTTCTTCCGCAACAAGGAGACGGTCAACGTGGACGAAGTGAATTTGCTGAAGTGGTGAAAGACAGCTGTCAGCTATCAGCTTTCGGCTGTCAGCGCTTGCAGATGGAAGTTGCGGCGCTTGAACGAAATGTTTTGGGCCGAAAGCTGAGAGCTGACGGTTGAGAGCTTAAATGTTTTTTCTAGACCATATCTACCTCATCCCGTTGCTACCCGCCTTCGGGGCGGCGGTAATGTTTTTCTTCGGTCGCAAGCTGACCAAGCCAAGCGTCAACGCCGTTTGCGTCGGTGTCGTCGTCCTGGCATTTCTGTTCGCCTGCGGCGCCGTTCTCCAATACAACGTGTGGGCGGGCGCGAACAGTCACCAACCCTTTCAGAAGATCGTCTACACTTGGCTCGGTACTGATTCCGGGCACCTGAACTTTCTCACCAAGAACGGTTCTCCGGCCGACTTCAAGATCGATGCCGGATTCCTCCTCGATCCGCTCTCCGGCATCTGGCTCCTCTTCGTCACTGGAGTCGGGATGCTCATCCATATTTATTCGACCGGCTACATGGCCCATGAGGGCGGCTATTACCGGTTCTTCGGTTATCTCAACCTGTTTATGTTCTCGATGCTCACGCTCATCCTGGCGAATAACTATGCACTGATGTTCGTCGGCTGGGAGGGTGTCGGACTCTGCTCGTACTTGCTGATCGGGTTTTATTTCCAGCGCAAGTCCGCCAGTGACGCGGCGAATAAGGCGTTCATCGTCAACCGCATCGGTGACGCAGGGTTCATCCTGGGGATGTTCTTTATAGCCTGGTTGATGGGATCGCTGCGCTACATCGACGTAACCGCCGCAGCCCGTTCCGGACATTTTCAAATCGGTGATCCGATCATCACCGCCGCCACGCTGCTGCTGTTCGTGGGAGCCTGCGGCAAGTCAGCGCAGCTTCCTCTTTACGTGTGGCTGCCGGATGCCATGGAGGGTCCGACTCCGGTCAGCGCCTTGATCCATGCCGCGACAATGGTCACGGCAGGCGTGTACATGGTGGCGCGTTCGAATGCCTTGTTTGTCCTGGCGCCGACATCGATGAAGACGGTTGCCATCGTGGGCGCACTGACTGCGATTTTTGCGGCGTCGATCGGCCTGGTGCAGAACGACATCAAGCGTGTGCTCGCTTACTCCACAGTTTCACAATTAGGGTACATGTTCCTTGCACTCGGCGTAGGAGCTTTTGCGGCTGGCGTGTTTCACGTCTTCACCCATGCATTCTTCAAGGCCCTGCTCTTCCTGGGAGCAGGCTCAGTAATTCATGCGATGTCGGGCGAGCAAGACATGCGCAACATGGGCGACCTTCGCAACCGGATTCCCACGACCTACTGGACGATGTTGATCGCGACGTTGGCGATCGCGGGAATACCCCCTTTCGCTGGATTCTTCTCCAAAGACGAGATCCTGTGGCAAGCATGGACGAGCGAGAGCGTGGCCTATCATCTCTTGTGGATTATCGCCTACGCGACCGCGCTGATGACGGCGTTCTACATGTTCCGGCTGATCTATCTGACATTCTGGAGCAAGCCGCGGATGAGCCACGAGGTCGAGCACCACATCCACGAATCGCCGGCATCAATGACCATGCCTCTCGTGGTGCTTGCGGTGATGTCGCTGTTCGCCGGATTTCTTGGCTTCCCACAGAGCCTTGCCCGGTTGGTCGGCATTCATGGCGAGACGAATCGCTTTGAATCGTATCTCTCACCAGTTTTCGCGAAAGAGGCGAAGGTCCTCGCGAAGGAAGAGCCAGCACAGCTCGCCGCCGGAACGAAAGAAGAGGAGAAGACCCCCGGAACCGAGTACTTACTCATGTTCCTGTCCGTTGGAGCCGCTGCCTTCGGCTGGTATATGGCTGGACGTTCGTATCGCAATGCCGACAAGGGCTACGTCGAACCGATCAACGCATTGGCTCCGCCTGTCTACAACACTCTGTTCAACAAGTACTACGTCGATGAAGGCTACGACTACGTCTTCACCGGTCGGCGAAAGCTGCGTGGCGTGCGTCTCGGTGCGATGGGACTTGGCGAGGCCAGTGCCTGGTTCGATGCCAACGTCATCGACGGCGCCGTGAATGCCAGCGGATGGCTTACGCGCGCAGTCGCCTCGCTGTCGAGTTGGTGGGACAAGTGGATCATCGACGGCATTGGTGTAAACGGCCCCGCGATCTTAGCCCGCATGCTGAGTTATCCCGCGCGCCTGCTCGAATGGGGCTTGGTGCAGTGGTATGCCCTGGTGATGACCGCCGGGTTGGTAGGGTTCGTGTTTTATTACGTGTATCACTGAGAGCTGCGAGCTATGAGCTCCGAGCCTTGAGCAAGCAAAACTGAGTTTGCTCGAAGCTCGCTGCCCGAAGCTCTAAGCTCAGAGTTCAAAGACAATGGAATCTCACATTCTCTCGATCATTCTCTTCACGCCGCTGGTGGGCGCGATCCTGCTTTTGTTCGTGCCCAAAGAGAACAAGGACGCGATTCGCTGGATTGCCAACATCTTTGCCCTCGGCGGATTTCTCATCTCGCTGCCGCTGGTTCCGCGGTTCTGGGAGCTGGTGAAGAACGGCGATGCGGCTCAATTCAAGTTCGTCGAGGGGACAGCGAACAATTGGATTCCCTCCATCGGCGCAGCTTACGTGCTAGGCATCGACGGCATCTCCTTCCTGCTAATCATGCTGACCACCCTTCTGGGCTGGATCTCGATTCTCTCCTCTTGGACCGCCATCGAGAATCGCGTAAAGGAATATTACGTCTGGTTCCTGGTGCTTCAGACCGGCATGCTCGGCGTCTTTATGGCACTGGATTTCTTCCTGTTCTTCGTCTTCTGGGAAGCGATGCTGGTACCGATGTACCTATTGATTGGCATCTGGGGTGGCCCGCGAAAACTCTATGCGGCCATCAAGTTCTTCCTCTACACACTGGCCGGATCAGTGCTGATGCTGCTCGGCATTTTGTTTCTTTACTTCCATCATCACTCGATTACCGGCGTTTACACCTTCGCATTGCAGGACCTTTATAAAACGGCTCCGCAGATCTACTCCGATTACGGTCCGTATGCCGCGACACTCCTTTTCCTGAGTTTCTTCTTTGCCTTCGCGATCAAAGTCCCGATGTTCCCATTCCATACATGGCTGCCGGATGCGCACGTGGAAGCTCCAACCGCGGGCTCTGTCATCCTGGCGGGTGTCCTGCTGAAGATGGGGACTTACGGTTTCATCCGCTTCTCACTTCCCTTCTTTCCCGATGTCCTGTACCACGGATCGACGCGCTTCTGGGTGATGGTGCTCTCGATCATCGCCATCATTTATGGCGCACTTGTCTCCCTGATGCAGAAGGACATGAAGAAGCTCGTGGCCTATTCTTCGGTAAGCCACCTCGGCTTCTGTACGCTGGGAATTTTCGCGCTCTCGCCCCTGGGGATCAGCGGATCGGTCCTGCAGCAGATTAACCACGGAATCTCGACCGGCGCGCTGTTCCTGATCGTTGGCATCCTCTACGAACGGCGGCACACCCGCGAAATCTCCGAATACGGGGGCATCTCGAACGTAATGCCGGTCTACGCCACCATCACGATGATCATGTTCCTCTCTTCCATGGGGCTCCCCTTGCTTAACGGCTTTGTCGGCGAGTTCACGATTCTCGGAGGAACGTTCTTGCAGAAGGACGTAGCCGGCCACCCGGGCTGGTTCTGGACGGCATGGGCCGTGCCCGGAGTTGTGCTCGCAGCGGCCTATCTCTTGTGGCTGTACCAGCGCGTATTTTTCGGCCCTGTCACAAATCCGAAGAATGAGAAGTTGCACGACCTGACGCCGCGAGAAGTGGCCACATTTGTTCCGCTGCTCATCATGGCTTTTTGGATCGGGCTCTATCCCAAGCCGTTCTTCCAGATCCTCGAGCAGCCCGTGAATCATCTTGCAGCTACGGTCAATCGTGAGACGCCGAAGAATGACACGACTGCTTCGGTTCAGCCCGTCGCGCCCTCGGCGCCGGTGGCGGACGCCACTGGTATACCTGCTGCTGTCAGCACTGCAAAAGCGACGGCAACCCATCCAGCCACTCGCACCGCGGCGGCCACGGCTCCGGCAAAGGGGAAGAACTAGTGGTCTGGACCGACTATGTCCTCGCGCTTCCGATCACCCTGCTGGTGCTATTTGCCCTCGGCATCCTGCTGATCGACTTCATGCTCCCCAAGGAGATGAAGTCGTT
>DATEHP010000013.1:0-9021 GCA_035279505.1 Candidatus Sulfotelmatobacter sp.
GTCAACCGGCCGAAGGTGCTCAATGCGCTCAACATGGCCACCATGGACGAGTTGCGAGCGGCGTTTCATGACATCAAGAACGATGCGGCGATTCGTGTAGTCATCTTTACCGGGTCTGGAGAGAAGGCGTTTATTGCCGGCGCGGACATTGGTGAACTGGCCAAGCAAGACGCGGTTACGGGGAAGGAATATACGCATCGCGGGCAGAACGTCCTCAATCTGATTGAGAACCTTGGTAAGCCGGTGATTGCCTGCATCAATGGCTTTGCGCTCGGCGGCGGATGCGAGATTGCGATGGCTTGCACCATGCGGTTCGCGAGCGAGAATGCGAAGCTGGGACAGCCGGAGGTAAAGCTGGGAATTATCCCGGGGTATGGCGGGACGCAGCGATTGCCGCGGCTGGTTGGCAAAGGGATCGCGATGCAGATGGTGCTGGCCGGAGAGATGATCACGGCGCAGGAAGCGCATCGCATCGGGCTGGTAAATGAAGTGATGCCGGCGGGGGAACTGATTCCGCGCGCCGAAGCGATCGCGGCGAAGATCATCGCGAATGCTCCGCTGGCCGTGCAGTATGCGATGGAGGCCGTCAACCGGGGAATGGAGATGACGTTGAGCGAGGGACTATATCTGGAGGCTGTGCTGTTTGCGGTGGCTTGCGCCACTGAGGATAAGGCGGAAGGGACGAAGGCGTTTTTGGAAAAGCGGGCGGCGGTGTTTAAGGGGAAGTAATAAGAGCGCCATCGTGAGAGGCATTTTTTACCGCGAAGGACAACGCAGTTTGCCGGCGGCGAGTAAGTGCAGAGATCCTTTGCCGCTTAAGGCTGCGGCTCAGGATGACCGGCATCGCAGATGGTCGAGGCCAACTGGGGAGACCAACGGGGGAGACTGACATCGCTGCAAAGAAAGACAGACTGAAGATTGAGTCGGTGCCGGAGACGCTTCATGCCTTAGAAGGCAAGATTGACGCGTCCGGGAAGCGGTTTGCAATTGTGGTGTCGCGCTTCAATGCTTTTATTACTGAGCGGCTTCTGGTGAGTGCTTGCGACGGTTTGCTTCGAACCGGGGCTCGGAAGCGGGACATCGATGTCGTGCGGGTGCCGGGGGCATTTGAGATTCCTTCTGCCGCCGGGACATTGGCTTTGACCCGGAAATATGACGCGATCATTTGTATCGGGTGCCTGCTTCGCGGGGATACGGCGCATTACGATGTCATCGTCAACGAGGTTACACGAGGTATTGGGCAATCGGCGCAGGAAACCGGGGTGCCGCATGCGTTTGGCGTGCTGACTTGCGACACGCTCGAGCAAGCGATCGACCGCGCCGGACTGAAGATGGGGAACAAGGGATTTGAGGCGGCGCTGGCGGCGGTGGAGATGGCATCGCTGAACGCTGCGGTCAGCTCTCAGCGGTCAGCTCTCAACGAAAAGCAAAATCGTCCTCCTTCCCGGAAGAGCAATCGGAAGAAGCACAAGTAGTTCCTTTCTGAAGTAAACTGGCAACACTGAAATCGTGCGAGAGTTTAAACGCGGGCTTCGCCCGCGGGGCAGACGAAGGCGTCCGCCCCTATACAAACGTATGGGTACTCGACGAAAATCCCGGGAGATTGCGCTGCAGATGCTTTTCCAGGCGGACATGGGGAAGCAAAATGCGGAGCAGGTACGGCGGACGTTCTGGGCCGAGCATGGCGCCACGAGTACCGAAGTTCGCGGGTTTGCTGATGACTTGTTTCGGGTGGCGACTGATCGGGTGAGCGAGATCGACTCGCTGATTGAGAAACATGCTGAGCATTGGCGCATGGAGCGCATGGCCGCTGTTGACCGGAATCTGCTGCGGGCGGCGGTCGCGGAGCTGCTGGCATATCCGGAGACCCCGCGGGCAGTCGTGATCAATGAAGCCCTGGAGATTGCGCGCAAATTTTCTTCCCCGGAGTCGGTGCACTTTGTGAATGGGGTGCTTGATAGTGTGGGGAAGGACTTGGGCGCCAGCCAATAGTACTCATCTCTGTTCCTCTTCCTTGGCTTTCTGGCTTCGCGTTCCGTCTTTGGGTTAAGAGCTCCGCTCGGCTTCGCCGTCGCGGGACAGCCGAGGCGGCTGTCCTCACATGATTCTTTCCGAATTCTTTCCGATCTGGCGACTAGGGCTTGGCTTGCGCAACGTTGAGTGTGCAAGGGCCGGAGAGTGGCGTGAAGGAGCAGAACGGGTTCAGGCCGTTCGGGATGTTGGGAAATGAAATGGGAACAGAGTCGCCGCCACCCAGAGCAGTGCTGACTTCGTGCAGCAGGCCATCGCTGCCCGCAATGACAATGGTCCCCGCATCGGACGAAATATCGGCGGTTACGGGCGTGGCGTTGTTCTGAAGCTCGATCCCTCCGATCACGGAACCGGTGATGAAGCTGTAAACAATGATGCTCGAACTGCTTGAGGGGACAACGTACAGCTGCGTATCATCTGCCGAATAGAAGAAGTTCACCGGCTGCAGTGTCCCTTGCCCCAATTCGATCCGCTGTGCGGGCCGTTGCGGATCGTTGCTGACGAACTGAATTCCTTGCGGACACAAGGTTCCAGCGGACGGGGCCAGGATCTCGGAAGTGGCGATGTCAAATCCGGTGGAGTCGAGAATTAGCAAGTGGATATCGTCTGGGGCGTGGACATCGGACGGGGGGATCGGAAAGCCGTAGGAATCTAAGGTGCCCCTGGGCAGCGCGGGCAGGACCTTCATGAAGATGGGATCAGCGGGCAGCGGGAGGGACGTCGCCAGCTGGTTGTTGCAGTTGGAGAAAACGTCGAGCCTCGCGCCGGACCCGTTGACCGAGGCCTCGGCGATGTAGGTGAAGGCGCCGTTTGGCGAAAATGCAATGCTCTTGACCGGTCCGGCGAGAGCAAACGGGCCTTTTAGCGCTTGCAGAGCCGAGTACACATACAAGGATGTACCTCCAGTTCCGCCGATGATGAACGTTTTCAGCCCATCCGGCGTGAACGCGGCCATGCTCGCAGACGGGATGCTGAGGGCAGTAGGAGACGAGCTATTTGCCGAATTGACGATGTACAGCTGATTCGGAGAGTGGGCCGTATCAGAAAACGCGCCAATGGTTCCGTTCAGTGAACTCGCAAGCGCGTTCCCCGTCACTGTGCCGAGTGGAGTAAAGGGACTATTTGCGGTGCCGAAATTGCTCGGGGTCACAATCTGCGCGCCGAAATCGCTTCCCATCCAGATTCTTGATCCCGTGGGGTCGGACAAAAAAGAATTCGGCGAAACCGGCAGAGGATTTTCATTGCCCGCTCTGGTCGAGACGAAGTACGCCGACGTGTTACACGTTGCAGGAGGTTCATGCGCGCATCCTGTGCTCGAAGCGAACACCGTCGCCGAGGATGTAGACCCGGTGACGATGCCAGAAATCGCGGCCATCGGGGAAAGCGGCAGCGTTGGCTTCCCAGGATTCACGAAAACCGGCGATGCGTAAACCGGGACAGGAATGAGTTCCCCACAGTCCGCCAACTGCGGATAGAGTGCTTTGAAGAAGTCGGTGCAGGCGGTGATCTTGTTGCTATCGATGACGCCATTGGTCAGGAACGCGTTAGGGATTGTGGGGAATCCAACATTACAAGTCGGCGGCGAGCAGGAGGCGGTCACAGTGGCGGAACCCGGAGTTGATAGGGACAAAGAGCAGGACTGGGTGCATCCCGAGGTCGGGGTTCCGATCGATCCTGGCTGTGAGGAGGTCCAAGTGAGAGGAATCTTGCTGAGGACGATCCCTCCGTCGGTATTGGGCAGGGAACTGATGCCCATGATGTCGGTCACGGTGGCGATCACTGTCTGGGAACCGGACGCAGATCCCTTGGGGACGGTGAAAGTCGTTCGTCCTGAGCCCGCCGCACCAAGTTCGAGTGCGATGTTCTGGACAGGGCAGGTCGCAAAGAAGTCGAGGACTGGAGAGCCCGCGCCCTGCGCGTTGGTCAGTTGCGGTTGCTGAAACGAACTGCTGCTCGCCCCATTGGCGGAAGCGTAGATATACGTGATCCCCGGGGTGTTCGCCGTTGCCGTGGCTTGATTGGTGGCGAAGGTAAAAGCGTTGTTGGTCAACGGCGTTAACGTCACGACGGAGGCATTGTTGGCAGACCATGTGAATGGGCCCACAGAAGCGGTGATATCCGTTCCTTGGCTGTACGCATGAGCTTCGACAGTCATTGATTGAGATTGCGAAAGGCAAGGCTCCTGCACTTGGGTACCGTTTGGAATGACGCCTACTACGGTGATGTTGTCGATTGGCGGATGGACGAAGATATAGGTTGGAACGCTGGTACCACCCAGGGCGCTTGCGGTCACGGTAACGGGCCCCATGGCTCCCGGGGTACAGGTGGTAAACGCGACGTCCCAGTGTCCCGCGCAGGCAACGCCATTCGGGGCCAAGTTGAGAATCGAGGTATCGCCCGACGCGAAAGTGACAGGGGTATTGAGGTTGGTTCCGGACGCTGTCTGGACGCTGGCGGTGAACGTAAGAGTGCCGCCCAGCACCATGGAAGTGGGGAAACCAGGGTTCAGATTGATGTGCCCCGGGAAAAGAGGCGGCCCCGGGTGGGAGCCCCCGCCACATCCGGTGATCACCGAGAATGAAAGAAAGGTAACTGCCACCCACAGAATTAGCGAACGAAACCGACCCATGCACTCCTCATTGTTCATTGCTTAGGACAGCACCCAAGTCCCTTCGCCGGAACGACGCAAAGGAACTCACTCGAATGAATTGGAAAACCTGTAGTGTAGAGGTTGAGGCCAGAATCAGCAAGCGCCCGAATCCGCCCCGTCGTACAAGCCGCTCGATATCTCGTCAGTGGGATGCAAAAGAACGAGTTGACGATGTTTCGACCAACTTGCTATAGTAATTTGGTTCCGCGAGTTCATCCAGGCTTGCTGTATGCCGCGACTTTTTTGCGGATGTGTGCGCATAGGGTGGCGGTCGAGCTTTAGAGAAACAAGGTTTCCGGATGCCAGTCAGGTTCGGGAACATTCCTCGCTGAAACGTGCCTGCGGCGCCTTTCGCCCTTATGCGAAGGGATATGCAGGGCAAGGCTGACGAAACGGAGTGCCCCCGGAGTTTGGCCGGGCGCCACCGTCGGCAGCGTAAGTTCTTAAAGGGAATCCAGAATCTCTCGTCAGTGCGCGTGTGCGATGCTGCGTGGCGGGAAGTAATGGCCGACGATAAGCCGGTCATGCCTACGGATGCGCTTCTGAGACTTGTGTATTTTGGAGCCGCCCGCCGAGTGCGAGTGTGCGGCAAGGAGTAGCAAGAGTGCCTACGTTTAACCAGTTGGTGGCCCAGGGCCGGAAGCGGCCTCGTTATAAGACGGCGAGCCCTGCGTTGCAGGGATGTCCGCAGAAGCGCGGCGTATGCACGCGCGTATACACGCAGACCCCGAAGAAGCCGAACTCGGCTTTGCGGAAGGTGGCGCGTGTGCGGCTGACGAACGGGATTGAAGTGACGACGTACATCCCCGGAGTCGGGCACAACCTGCAGGAGCACTCGATTGTGCTGATCCGCGGGGGGCGCGTGAAGGATCTGCCAGGCGTGCGCTATCACGTGATTCGCGGAACGCTGGATGCGGTGGGTGTTGCCAACCGCATGCAGGGACGCTCGAAATACGGAGCGAAGAGACCGAAGAAGGGATAAGTAGTTCGAGTTTCATGTTTCCAGTTTCCAGTATTTGGTGTTGAAACTCGAAACACAGAACTTGAAACTGGTGATGAGGAGCAGAGAGTTACATGCCTCGTAAAGGACATATCGCAAAGCGGACGGTACCGGCCGATGCTGTGTATCAGTCGGACCTGGTGACAAAGTTCATCAACTCGATGATGTGGCAGGGCAAGCGTTCGACAGCCGAGGGCATCTTCTATGAAGCCCTTACGAAGCTGGAGTCGAAGGGCGGCGATGAGGCCCTAAAGCTGTTCAAGAAGGCTGTCGAGAATACGAAACCGCTGCTCGAAGTGAAGACCCGCCGCGTGGGTGGTGCGAACTATCAGGTGCCGGTCGAGGTCAATGCCGACCGCCGTACGTCGCTGGCGATCCGCTGGATCATCAGTTATGCGCGCGGCCGCGGGGAAAAGGGAATGGTCGACAAGCTGAGCAATGAGTTGCTGGACGCGGCCAACAGCCGCGGCGCCGCCATCAAGAAGAAGGAAGATGTACATCGCATGGCGGAAGCGAACAAGGCGTTTGCGCATTACAGATGGTAAAGAAATTTTGTAATTTGGTAATCGGGTAATTTTGTAATTTACCCGCCGCGCAATTCAACGGTTTTCAGATTACTAAATTACCCGATTACGAAATTACGAAATTGGATTTGGAGCCCAGAAAGAGAATTAGGTCGTGCCAAGAACAGTCCCATTAGAGCGTTGCAGAAACATCGGCATCATGGCCCACATTGATGCCGGAAAGACCACTACGACGGAGCGCATCCTGTTTTATACGGGCCGGACGCACCGCATCGGAGAGGTGCACGAAGGCACTGCGACCATGGATTGGATGGAGCAGGAGCAGGAGCGCGGCATCACCATTACGTCCGCGGCGACCACCTGTACGTGGCGCGACATCCGCATCAACATTATTGATACGCCCGGCCACGTGGATTTCACGGCTGAGGTGGAACGCTCGCTGCGCGTGCTTGACGGCGCGGTGGCGGTGTTTGACGCGGTGCACGGGGTGCAGCCGCAGTCTGAAAAGGTGTGGCGACAGGCCGATAAGTACGGTGTGCCGCGCATTTGCTTCATCAATAAGATCGACAAGATGGGTGCTGATTTTGAGCATGCCGTCGATACCATCCGCAAGCGGCTCAGTGCCAAGCCCGTCGCGATTCAGTTTCCCATCGGCCAGGAAGATAAATTCAGGGGCGTCGTCGATCTGATCAACATGAAATCGATCGTCTGGAAAGACGACACCATTGGGGCCGAATACCTCACCGAAGAAATTCCCGCCGAGCTGAAAAAGAAAGCCGAAGCCTTCCACGCGCAACTGGTTGAAACGATCGCCGAAAACGACGACGAAATTCTGCACAAGTTCCTTGAGGGCGAAGAAATCTCTGCGGATGAGCTGCGAAAGTCGCTGCGCAAATCGACCATTGAATTAAAGGTATTCCCGGTTGTAGTCGGCACGGCATTCAAGAACAAGGGCGTCCAGCCCCTCTTGGATGCGGTTGTGGATTATCTGCCTTCGCCCCTCGACATCGGCGAGACGCATGGAAAGAATCCGAATAACGGGCAGGAAGTGACCCGCAAGCCCGACGACAAAGAACCGTTCTCGGCTTTGGCGTTCAAGATCATGGCCGATCCGTTTGTCGGCCAGTTGACGTTTATTCGGGTGTACTCAGGACAGTTGAAGACCGGCGATTCCGTGCTGAACGTACGTACTGGAAAGACGGAGCGCATTGGCCGCCTGCTGAAGATGCACGCCAACAAGCGCGAAGAGATCAACGAGATTCTCGCGGGCGACATTTGCGCGGCGGTTGGATTGAAGAACGTCTCGACGGGTGACACGATTTGCAATGACGATCATCCGATTGCGCTCGAATCCATTGAGTTTGCGGCCCCGGTAATTTCTGTTGCAGTCGAACCCAAGACCAAAGCAGACCAGGAAAAGATGGGCATGGCGCTGGGACGCCTGGCCCAGGAAGACCCGACCTTCAAGGTTCACACCGATCCCGACAGCGGACAGACGATCATCAGCGGCATGGGCGAGCTGCATCTGGAAATCATCGTTGACCGCATGATGCGCGAGTACAAAGTCGAGGCGAACGTTGGCAAGCCGCAGGTGGCGTATCGCGAGACGATTCGCAAGCACGCCGAAGCGGAAGGCAAGTACATCCGGCAGACCGGCGGCCGCGGGCAGTACGGCCACGCAAAGATTTATCTCGATCCGCAACCACCGGGGACGGGATACGAATTCGTCAACGATATTGTGGGCGGTTCGGTGCCAAAAGAATTCATCAAGCCGATTGACCAGGGCATTCAGGAAGCGTTGGAAGGCGGCGTGTTGGCCGGCTATCCGATGGTCGATGTGAAGGCCACGTTGTTCGATGGCAGCTATCACGATGTCGACTCGAACGAAATGGCGTTCAAAATCGCCGGGTCGATGGCCTTCAAGGAGGCGGCTCGTAAGGCCTCTCCAGTGTTGCTTGAGCCGGTGATGGCAGTCGAGGTGGTCACTCCGGAAGATTACGCCGGAACGATCATGGGCGATTTGAGCTCGCGGCGCGGCCGGATTGAAGGCATGGAGCATCGCGCGGGATCGCAGGTGATCAAAGCGATCGTTCCGCTGGCGGAAATGTTTGGATATGCCACGCACATGCGTTCGTCCACGCAGGGACGTGCGGAATACTCGATGCACTTCGCGCGCTATGAGGAGGCTCCGCGGTCGGTCGCGGAGGAAATCATCGCCAAGGTGCAAGGAACTGCGAAGTGAATTGCAGCGCCGCGGTTCGTTGTCGACCGCAGGTTCTGGGTTCGCGAAGGCAAGCGGGCCGAGTTCGGAAATGTTTTTCGAGTCGAGGGAGTCTGGGCGCGGTTTTTGCGGCAGGCGCAAGGGTACATCGTGACGGAGGTGCAGTGCGAGTCCGAAAGCGATGGGCGGTATCGGGTACAGGACTTCTGGAGTTGGCATCGCGGCTTCGAAATTTTTCGCGAGTGGTATTCGGAAGATTTCGCGCGGTTCGACCGGGAGATTGTGGAAGAGCTGGTCGAGAAACAGGAATTCGTTGGCGCGTATTACGAAGCTGACGGGACGGGAACAGAAATTGCATAGGTCCTTCGCGGCAAAGAGCGCCGCTCAGGATGACAAGGGTTTGAACTGGAGCTAAAAGGGTTTGAGCTAAAAGCTAGGAGCTAGAGGCTGGGTTATGGCGAAAGAGAAATTTGAACGGAATAAGCCGCACTGCAACGTAGGGACGATTGGTCACATCGATCATGGCAAGACGACGTTGACGGCGGCGATCACCAAGGTATTGTCGAAGAACAATCCGAACATCAAGTTCCGGTCG
>DATEHP010000014.1:0-9923 GCA_035279505.1 Candidatus Sulfotelmatobacter sp.
AGACATCGACGGCGCGCCTTTGATTCTTCGAAATCACGGGATAGCGGGCCGTCATTGGGTTAGCCTGGAATTAGCTGGAACCAAAAGCAATCGTCTGGCGATCGGAGCGCGCATAAAACTATCCGCAGGCGGTATCACACAGACCGACCAGGTCCGGAGCGGGGGAAGCTATCTCTCGCAGAGTGATTTCCGCGTACACTTTGGCCTAGGCCTCGCGACCAAAATCGACAGCGTCAAAATTCTCTGGCCATCGGGTGCAACCGACGTTATTAAGAACCTGGAAGCAGACAAGTTCTACGATGTCCTGGAGGGCAAGGGGCTCGTCTCATTCGAGCAGATTCGTCCCAAGGCTCCCTCTGATTAGCTCCGACTTGCCTTGTTTGTGGACGTTCCGACTATCGTCAGTGGCTTCTGATTACCATCCTTTCTGAACGGAGTTCTTATGAAGCGTCCCTGGCTGCACTCACTCATCGTTGTGCTCGGCGCCTGCTGTGGCAGCGCGGCGGCGACAGAGGCGAGCCTGATCCTCGTCAACGGAAAAGTATGGACCGAAAATCCCGCGCAGCCCGCCGCCCAGGCGGTGGCGCTCGACGGTTCCAGGATCCTAGCGGTCGGTGACAATGCAGCGATTCGAAAATTTGCCGGTCCCAACACTCGCATCATCGATCTCAAAGGCCGCCTACTCCTGCCCGGCTTTAACGACTCCCACGTGCACTTCCTAATTGGCGGCGAATCGCTGATTTCCGTGCACCTCGGCACCGCCAACAGCCAGGCCGAGTTCAAGGAACGCATCGCTCAATTCGCCAGGACGCTTCCCAAAGACGCGTGGCTTCGCAACGGCCTTTGGGATCATCAGCGCTGGAATCCGCCTGTTCTGCCCAACCACCAGTTGATTGACGATATCTCCGGTAATCATCCTGCATTCCTGTGGCGGCTTGATGGACACATGGCCCTTGTGAATGCGCAAGCCATGAAACTCGCCGGCATCGACCGAAACACGAAGGACGTGCCGGGTGGCGAAATCGAGCGCGACAAAGATGGCAATCCAACCGGCATTCTCAAAGACGCCGCCACTGGTCTCGTTGAGCGTGTCCTGACTCCGTTGTCTGCCGAGGAAGTGGACCAGGCCATGGAAGCAGCTATGCGAGAAGCGGGAATTCACGGCGTGACCAGCGTGCAGAACATGGCCGACACCTCTGTAGACGAAGGCCAGGCTGCCAATTTCCGCGAGTTCCAGAAGATGGAACGCGCAGGCAAATTGACGGTCCGCATCTACGAAGCTCTTCCCGTCCGCGATTGGAAAACGCTGGCCGACGCCGGCATCGTCGCGCCATTTGGGAGTCCCTACCTCCGCCTCGGTAACCTGAAAGCATTTGCCGATGGTGCCCTTGGTTCTGAAACTGCCTGGATGGATGAGCCATTCACGAACAATCCGGCAAAGAGCGGCCTTGCCAGCCCCGATCTTCTCGACGCCGAACATTTCTATGAATCGATGCGCCTGGCTGATAAGGCGGGACTCCAGCTTACGATTCACGCTATCGGCGATCGCGCCAACCGCACCATCCTCGATCTTTACGCCCGCATGGAGAAAGACAGCGGCGCCGCTGATCGGCGCCCGCGCATCGAACACGTGCAACATCTCCATCCCGAGGACTACAAGCGCTTCGCGAGGCTTAGCGTCATCGCTTCCATGCAACCCTTCCACGCGATCGACGACGGCCGGTGGGCGGAAACCATCATTGGCCGGCAGCGCATCAAGTCGAGCTATGCGTGGAAATCCCTGCTGGATGCTGGCGCCACACTCGCCTTCGGTTCCGACTGGCCCGTCGCGCCACTGGATCCAGTGATGGGCATCTACGCTGCGACCACTCGGCGCACCCTCGACGGCAAAAACCCAAACGGCTGGATTCCCGAGCAGCGCATCGGCGTGGCGCAGGCAGTCCATGCCTACACCATGGGATCCGCCTTCGCCGAACACCAAGAAACGGTCAAGGGATCCATCGAACCGGGCAAGATGGCCGACTTGGTGGTGCTCTCCGACGACATCTTCACAATTCCGCCGGAGACGATCGAGAGGACTAAAGTTGACATAACCATCTTCGATGGCAAGGTGATCTACCAACGTTGAGGCCCAAATCCTTTGGCCCTGAAGGAACAGACTAGTACTCGACAAGGAAGACCTTGCACTCCGGGAGAAACTTGTGGTCCGCGCCAGCCAGGGCGAATCGGTGTCTTAGGTAAGGTATGGGGACAACTGACGGCAGACTGAACTCCCACTTCATTTAAACTGCCTTTTGGGGCTGTGGTGCCAGGATTGTGGAGTCCCAGGAGAGAGCAGTTGAACTCGACTACTAAAGATGCGCTTTGGTACAAGGACGCGATCATTTATCAAGTTCATGTCCGCACGTTTAACGACAGCAACGGTGATGGGATTGGGGATTTCCTCGGGCTCGAAAAGAAACTCGATTATCTCCAAGAACTGGGCGTCAATGCTATGTGGCTGATGCCTTTCTTTCCGTCGCCCCTTCGGGATGACGGTTACGACATCGCAGATTACGACTCGGTCCATCCCAGCTACGGGACACTGGAGGATTTCCGCAAGGTTCTAGACTCCGCTCATCAGCGCGGGATCCGGGTCATCATCGAAATGGTGTTGAATCACACCTCCGATCAACACTCCTGGTTTCAGGAGGCGCGAATTTCGCAGGATAATCCCCGCCGCGAGTGGTATGTGTGGAGCGACACTGACACCCGGTTTAGAGACACTCGAATCATCTTTCTCGATACTGAGAAGTCCAACTGGGCATGGGATCCGGCTTCTAAGTCTTTTTATTGGCATCGTTTTTTCAGCCACCAGCCCGATCTCAACTACGACAATCCTGCCGTGCGGGAGCAGATGTGGACTGTTATGAAGTTCTGGCTGGAAATGGGGGTCGATGGCTTCCGGCTTGACGCGGTGCCGTATCTGATCGAACGGGAGGGCACCAATTGTGAGAATTTGCCGGAGACCCACGCAATCATCAAAGAATTGCGGCGAAGGCTGGATGAACAGTTCCCCGGCCGAATGCTTTTAGCGGAAGCCAACCAGTGGCCTGCGGACCTGCGGCCGTATTTCGGGGATTCCGACGAATTCCATATGGCGTTTCACTTCCCCCTGATGCCGCGGATGTTCATGGGGCTTAAGCTCGAAGACCGCAAGCCCATTACAGAAATTTTGCAGCAAACGCCTGAGATCCCGCCCTCCTGCCAGTGGTCCCTCTTTCTGCGTAATCATGACGAACTGACCCTCGAGATGGTCACTGACATTGAACGCGACTACATGTATGACGTGTACGCGCAGGACAAAACGATGCGGCTGAACCTGGGAATCCGAAGAAGGCTCGCTCCCTTATTGAATAACGACCGCAGGCGGATCGAGTTGATGAACGCGATGTTGATGTCGTTGCCCGGTACTCCGATCATTTATTACGGGGATGAAATTGCTATGGGCGACAATATAAGCTTGGGAGACCGCAACGGAGTCCGTACGCCCATGCAGTGGACGGGAGGATGGAATGCTGGTTTTTCAAATGCGGAACCGGAAAAGCTATTTGCTCCGCTTATTCATGATCCGGTATATGGGTATCCTGCGGTAAATGTCGCAGCTCAAAGAGAGAGTGAACATTCTCTCTTTCATTGGATGCAGCGCATCATCGCAGTTCGCAAGTCCAGCGCAGTGTTCGGCAGGGGGTCGATTGAATTTCTCTATCCAGCGAATCATAGAATACTGGCTTACTTGCGGCGGCTCGGCAACGAGAGCGTCCTGATCGTCAACAATCTTTCGAGTGCCGCACAGGCTGTCGAACTGGATTTGCGGCGCTATAAAGGAAACGTTCTGATCGAGATGTTCGGCAATAATCTTTTTCCCCGCGCCGGCGAGTTGCCATATCTACTAACGCTGGGGCCTTACCAGTCTTACTGGTTTCGGCTGCGACGGGTCTAGACAAACGCGAACCGATGAACTAGCGTCGCACCGGAGCTTCGCCAAAATCACATAGGATTCTGAAGTGGAAGACGGAAATTTTCTTACAGATGATTTTCTCCGCCAGCTCATCAATGTTGGCGAGGTGGATATCCTTGTAGGACTGCCCACTCATAATAATGCCAAGACTGTGGGTTCAATCGTCCACACGATTCGAACCGGCATCCTGCGCAGTTTTCCTCGAGACCGTGCGGTCATCATCAATGCCGACGGAGGATCACGCGATGGCACTCCGGAACTGATCACCAGCGTCTCCATCGATGATGTGCGCCGGGGTTCGGGAGTATACGCGCTCCGCACGCTGCATTCGGTGAGCACAAAATATGCCAGCACCCCGCAGAGCGAAGTAGCGATGCGGACGATTCTGGCGGCCGCCGAACTGCTCCGAGCCAAGGCGTGTATCGTGATGTCTCCCGAATCGGAGAGTATCACCCCGGAATGGGTCACAAATCTCGTTCGCCCCGTATATCACGAGGGCTTCGATCTCGTCTCCCCCACCTATCACAGACACAAATTTGATGGACTATTAATGACGAACCTCCTGTACCCGATGGTTCGCGCACTCTATGGCGTAAAGATCCGTGAGGCGTACATGCCCGAGTTCGGATTCTCGGGTCGCCTGGGAAGCCAATTCCTCAGCCAGAATCGATGGAATGATGGAATCGGCGAAAACGGGACAGAGCTCCGACTGACTCTGGCTGCCGTCACAGGCGGATTCCGCATCTGCCAGTCTTTTCTCGGAAAGAAAGATCCCGTCGAACGGCGCGCCGCTGACCTTGTTCCTACATTACGGCATTCGGTCGGGGTCTTGTTCTCTGCGCTCGAGTCCGACTTCAACGCGTGGAGTACAGTCTCTGGTTCACAGGAAGTACCTGCATTCGGAACCGACCCGGAAGTAGGCCTGGATCCGTTGCGGGTCAATCGGAAACGCCTGCGGGATATGTTCGTCAGAGGAGTATCAGAACTGGAATCCGTCTTTCAGACAATTCTCTCTACCTCCACGCTAGCGGAGCTTAAACGGATCGCTGGCTTGCGCGAAGAGGAATTTCGTTACCCTGCGGAATTATGGGTCAAGACGATCTATGAGTTTGCCGCGGCTTATCAAAAATCCGTGATAAATCGAGATCACATTATTCAGGCACTCGCGCCCCTCTTTCGCGGGCGAGTATTCACGTTTGTTGTCGAGAACCGTAACGGGTCCGCAAATGACGTGGCGAATAACATCGAAAGCTTATGCCTTGAGTTCGAACGATTGAAACCGTATCTGCTCGAGATCTGGAAATCGAAACAGTGAGGCTACTATGCGGGAATTGATCATCAGTGAACTGACGCAGGCCATACATGATCTCAAAGGTGGTTTCGCTCACTACCTTCCTCGTCTCATCGTGATGCTGATCTTGGCATTCGTGGGATGGCTGATCGCGTACCTGGTCAAAATCATTCTGCGCAGCATTCTCCGGCTCATTAAGTTCGATCGGCTGTCAGAGAATGCAGGCGCATCCCAACTACTTACCAAAGCCGCGCTTCCTTCGGCAACTGAGATGTTGAGCCGGTTCGTTTTCTGGGTTACATGGCTGGGCTTCGTCTTGCTGGGAATCAGCGTGTTGGGAATCCTTGGCCTGCAGGAGCAAATCTCAAGATTTTTCCTGTTCCTGCCGCATCTATTCGTTTCGGTATTGATCTTATTCTTCGGTATGCTTGCCGCCGGCTTTACCGCCCGCGCTGCCCTGCTGGCCGCGGTAAATGCGAATGTTCCATCCCCACGACTGCTGAGCCTTGCTGTCCGCAGTCTCATTATGGTTTTCGTGCTGTCCATCGTCTTTGAAGAATTGGGCTTGGCGGAGCAGACCATGCTGGTGGCCTTCGGCATTGCTTTCGGAGCTCTGATGCTAGGTTTGGCCATCGCATTTGGTATCGGCGGTAGGGATTTGGCACGCCGTTTCCTGGAAGAGAAGTTCGTTCGAACCAGAAAGGAACAGGATGAAGACGAACTTTCACCTTTATAAAGTGTCCTGCTCTAATCTGATCGCAAAGGCAGCTTTACCAGCTCCGAGGCGCAGTTTTCAACGATCGTACAGAAGTGTTAGATCCAGTAATTTTTGACGAATTTCCTTCGTCAGGCTATTCGCCTTGCAGCGCCACCTCCAGTTTCCGCTAACGGTACCGGGCAAATTCATTCGAGCTTCGCTGCCCAGACCTAGAACATCCTGCAAGGGAACGATGGCCGTGTTTGCTACGGAGGCCAGAACGGAACGAATGAATACCCAATTGACCTCCTCCTTTTGAAATCCGAGATATTTACGGGTGAAATCGTGCTCCTCGCGAATATCCTCTTCCGTTCGGGTGCTTTCGCCTACCCCTGAACTCGTCCACCAACCCAGAGTGGTGTCATTGTCGTGTCCGCCCGTGTACGCGACCAGTTCGCGAGAATAGTTATGTGGGCGGAAACTGGGACCTTGTGGATCTTTTCCGAAGGCAAACTGCAGAAGGCTCATTCCGGGAAACCCGAAAGTATTGC
Source organism: Candidatus Sulfotelmatobacter sp. (assembly GCA_035279505.1). GTDB lineage: Bacteria > Acidobacteriota > Terriglobia > Terriglobales > Acidobacteriaceae > Sulfotelmatobacter. The sequence goes on from DATEHP010000014.1 coordinate 6,540, forward strand.
GAAGAGCTTCTACACCTGGAGTGATCACACCGAGATTTTCGGCAACGAACGGGAGTTCTTTCAATTCAACTTGCAACACTCGAAAAAACTCTGCACTTGGTCCTTCTACCCACTTCCCTTCTGCGGCGGTCGAAGCGGTAGCTGGAATCTCCCAGTAAGCTTCGAAACCGCGAAAGTGGTCCAGCCTGACCAGATCAAACATTCCAAGAGACGCACGGCAACGATCAATCCACCAACGGTGACCGGAAGACGCAGAGACATTCCAGCGATAAAGAGGATTACCCCAGAGTTGACCGGTCGCGCTGAAGTAATCGGGTGGAACTCCCGCAACAGCGGTAGGCCACCCTCGTTCATCCAGCCGAAACAATTCCGGATGTGCCCACACATCAGCGCTGTCGTGCGCGACGTAGATCGGAATATCGCCCATGATGCTGATGCCGCACCGGCCGCAGAGACTTCTTACTTTCTGCCACTGCCGGAAGAATTCGAACTGAGTAAACCTGTGAAACTCCAACTCGGACGACAATTCATGCTGCCATTCCTTCAGAGCAGTGGAATTCCGTTGACGGATTCCCGCGTCCCAATGCACCCAGGCCACGTCATGATGGACTCTCTTGCATGCCATGAAGAGCGCATAATCCTCCAGCCATTCACCGCGCTCTTGGCAAAACGTATCGAAGGCACGACGGTCCGCCTGAGTTCTGTCTGCAAAGAAAGCACGAGCAGCTTTGTGAAGGAGCTTTTGCTTGAAGGTAATTACCTGGGCGTAGGCGACGCGGTCGTCCGGAAAATCCGGCGCGGTCGCAAGATCGCCGCCCGACAGGAGTCCTTCCTCACGAAGAGTTGTCAGATCTAGGAAGAGGGGGTTTCCGGCAAATGCTGAAAAACATTGATACGGAGAATCACCGTATCCGGTTGGGTTCAGCGGCAAGACCTGCCAAATTTTCTGCCCTGACCCGGCTAGAAAGTCGATGAACTCATGAGCTGATTCCCCGAAGTCGCCTATGCCGTGTCCGCCGGGCAAGGACGTAACATGGAGAAGGATTCCGCTGCGCCGGGAAAAAATCACCCGACTAACGTAATGCTTTCGATCAAGCCGCGCAATAGGGGCAACGCGGGAGTGACCTGATCTCGAGCTCTGCCATTCACGCTCTCAGGGACGCGGGATCAGCCTCAGCCGCAGACCACCCACCAATCCCGATGGCAGGGGCTGCAGATTCTCCATTCCTTGTGGGACGAATCTTTCCCCATAGCGATCGTTCAGGAGTCGATAATCCGGGAGAGCGTTTCCCGCTAACGAATTGATGGCCGTATTGCCGACGATGATACGTAGTTCGTTGGTTCCTGGCTTCAGCAATGAACTCACCTCGAGGGTGTACGGCGGATGCCAGACGACACCGGCGCGCTGACCGTTAACGTACACCTCAGCCGCGTCCCGCACCGGTCCCTCCAAAAAGGCACGAAGATTAAACGTCGGCAGAGGATCGGGATTCGGAACTGGCGTGCCATCTCCGAAATCCAATACCGCAGATCTTCGGGATTTCACATCTGCCGGCAACTCGATGACTTTCTTGTATGTGACCTTCCCTGAATAGTATCTAAAGGGCTCTTCCTCACTCCACGAATGAAGAGCTGCCATGTGAGCAGTCTGATTCGTTACGCTGAAAGTCAGGTCCCAGTCGGTAGAGAGATCAATGCCCTGGGAATGAGCATCCTCGGGTGAATCTGAATTCTCGATCGCTCGAGGGGAATCGATAGGAAGATTCGTTATCAAAATCAGCCGGGACTCGTATGGCAGCAGATGTAGGTCGCTTTCATCCGCATTTGCCCGAACCGAAACCTGCCCGGTGAATGGGTTCCACGATTCAGCATACTTTGCATTTTCACGAAATCTGGCAGTAACGCGAATTGCACGATTGGCTGTGTTCGCGATGAAGTACAAATTCCCCACATCCAGTTTGCGGTGAATAAATCCGATGTCGGGCGCCTTGGGGGAGAAGGCTACATCCGGCTTGAGGTATTTTGAGATTGTACTTCCGAGTTGGCTCTCGTCCTCGACAAAGTGGCCGGGTGCATTCTTTGAACGAAACAGGCGCCGAGATGTCGCCTGTATTTGCTGCCCTTCGGTCTCTGCATTCAGAAATCCCGGTGCGGTGAAAGGCAAACTGCGCGTTGCGATGACAATGCCTCCGTGCAATGCGTACTGTTCGATCTTTTGGTAGGTGGAAAAGGACAGGCGGTCGACGCCGGGCAGAATCAAGACAGGATAAGGAATTCCGATCGTATCGATCGCATCTCCATCGATGAAGTCCAAGTTGAACCCAGCGTCGAGAATCTGCGGGATCACGTCGTTGCCCATCAACTCTCCCATGGACTCGTCAATGCTTACGTCTCTGCCGCGAGTGTTGAAGCCAGCTTGCGTTGTTACTGATGAGGACAAATGACCATTCACCGTGAAGCTCGCCCAAGCATCGTCATTGGGCAACAGCAGCGCCACATCATTGGCTGGCTTGCCTTGTCGCAGCGCAAAACTCACTCGCTGCAAATACGCGGTTAGGTCCGGCATGACGAACCACCACGGATTATGGGAGTTAAAGGCCCCGGCCGCGTACATCCTCCATCCAGGCTCCCCGCCGGTATCTGGCGAGTAAGGCCAGCCGTGCCCCACCAACTGATTTATACCCTGTAGAAAGTGCAGATCGGCTTCCGCCTTCATGTCGAGCGGTGTTGCGCGAAAAGCGGGGGAGTGCAGCCACGTCCACGTTTCCGAAGAAATGACAGGCTTGCCAAACAAATGGCCGGCGGACGCTGCCCAGCGCGTGTCAGAAAACTGCCGCCACATCAATAGCGTCGCCTTCCCTTCCCCCTCTGGAAGGTCCTCATATTGATTGCTCGACAATGTCACGGGGGGATAGCCATACGTTTGTGAGCGCAGCAGCGTGTGGTGTTGAGTTGCCCATGCATGCATTGGCTTCAGGTAATGATCGTTAGCGAGTTCGGTCAGTGTCCTTCCCCAGTCGTGGCGAATCGCTGCCGTGTTCGGACCTGCATCGCCGATCAGTGCTGGTAGATGCGGCGTCAGATCATACCCTCGTCGTTGCCGAAATTCTTTCAATAAATCGGGAGTCCAATCGGATCCATAGTCCTCCAGGCTGTCACTAAAAACGGCATATGGCGGATGGTTACTGAACCCCTCCATCAATCGATCTCCGACCGCATGAAGGTGTGCCTCGATAGCAGTCTGGTCATAGTGATCAAGGACGAATCCTTCGGCGCCGATCGCCGGACGCTTCACCATCATCCCGGTTCGACTTGAGATAAAGAAAACGGCCAAGCGATAAGCACTGAGTTCCGCGGCAATCTGTAAACGACCGTTTTCGATCA
>DATEHP010000015.1:0-8898 GCA_035279505.1 Candidatus Sulfotelmatobacter sp.
GGGCGTAGTCCACGGCGCCAGCTCCAGCGGCCAAACCGTCTTCGTCGAGCCTCTCGAGACCATCGAACAGAACAACGAACTCGTGCGCCTCCTCGAAGAGGAACTCGCGGAGATTCACCGCATCCTCATCGAAATGACACAGCAAATCGGCGCACAGGCCGAGCAGATCCTCGCTGCCGTCGATGTTCTGTCAGAACTGGAACTGCAATTCGCCAAAGCCAGATTCGCCGAAGACTACAACTGCGTCGAAGTGAAGCTGAGCGGAAGCGAAGAAACTGGTGGTCAAGACGGAACATGTAGGGACGGCCGCCTCGGCTGTCCGGCGAGCGAAGCGAGCCTCCTTCTCCACAACGCTCGCCACCCGTTGCTCGAACGCAATCTAAAAGCGAAAGGCCTCACCGTGGTTCCAGTAAGCGTCGAGCTGGAAGGTGACCGCCGCCAGCTCATCATCACCGGGCCAAATACAGGCGGCAAGACAGTCACGCTGAAAACGGCTGGCCTTCTGGCTCTGATGGCTCAATCCGGCCTGCCAGTTCCCGCCGATCGCGCCGAGCTTCCCGTCTTCGACGCAGTGCTGGCCGACATCGGCGACTACCAGTCCATCGAGCAGAATCTCTCCACCTTCTCAGCGCACGTCACCAATATCGACTTCATCTCGCGAACCGCAACCGCGCAATCGCTAGTATTGCTTGATGAACTGGGCTCCGCCACCGATCCCGAAGAAGGCGCTGCTCTCGCCGTCGCCATCGCCCGTCACTTCGGACACACTGGATCCATGACCATCATCTCGACGCACCATACATCGCTGAAGGTCTACGGGGCGAACACGCCTGGCGTGCTGAACGCCTCCGTCGGGTTTGATGAGCGCACGTTGCAGCCCACTTACGAATTAAGAATTGGAGTGCCCGGCGCGTCAGCGGGCATCAATATTGCGCAGCGGCTCGGATTGAATCCATCCATCATCGAGAGCGCGCGTGCCCGTCTGGGCACTCAAGCCCGTGACGTTGGCCAATTTCTCGACAAGCTTCATGCCGAACTGCGCGACGCAGAAGGCGAGCGCCTGCGCCTGAAAACACGTGAAGAGGAATTGGAGCGAGAAAAGAAGCGCTTGGAGGCGGATGGACGCAAGGACCAGCAGGCCAAGGTCCGCGAGATGGAGAAGAAGCTCGAGAGCGTTCTGCGCGACTTCGAGTATCACGCCCGGGAAGCCGTCAACGCCATCCAGGAGCGCGCGGCCGCGCAGAAGCTTTCCAAAGATGCCGAGCGCCGCATTGCCAGGCTGCGCCGCGAATTTCGCGAACAGTTCGACTCGACCGTCGTGGCACACTCCACTGGTGCGGATCAGGGCGATCCCCACGCCCAGCCGCAAGTCATCAAGCACGTGCTCGAGGGCGACACCGTCAAGCTGAAATCCACTGGACGTACCGCCCGAATAGCCCGCAAGATCGACGACGCGCATTTCGAAGTCGAGATGGGTGCCATGAAAATGAAGATCGCCCGCGATGACATCGCCGAAGTGTTCTCGAGCGCGCGCGCAGTCGAGACCCCAGTGAAAGCGGCACGATCCCGCGGCATCTCAGTGCAACTCGAGAGCGAGGGCGCCAACATGCCGATGGAAATCAATGTCATCGGCCAGACTGTCGACATCGCAAGCCGCGAGGTTGAAAAATTCGTTGACCGCGCCTTCCTGGCCGGGCTGCCCCGCGTCCGCATAGTCCACGGCAGCGGTATGGGCATTCTCCGCAAAGCCCTCCGCCACATGCTGCAACAGCATCCCCACGTCGCATCGGTCACCGAGGCCCCGCAGAATGAAGGCGGTGGAGGAGCAACGTTGGTCGAACTCAGTGTCTAAGCCAATCGCTTCGTAGAGACGTTGCTTGCGACGTCTCTGCCGTCAGCGCCCCCAGCCTGATCGCAGATATAGAGACGTAGCCTGCCCCGTCTCTCTTACCACAGAATCTTCTTCCAATTCTCGTCATAGAGCGCATCGCGCGCGCCTTTCGCGATGCCTTTCTTCTCCTTGGCCGAAAGATCGTTGGAGACCACATTGTCCTCATTCGCCGGATCGCGCACCTCGACCTGCTCGAAGCGGTTGCCGATGTAGCGCAGCACGGCGGCAACATTATGCGTCAGCTGGCCGTAGGGTTCCGATTCGAGCGCCTTCAAGACCGTGAGTTCCAGATAAAACGAAGGGAAGTCAAGTCTGTTGCGCTCCCGCCAGATTTTCAAGGCGCAGATCTCCTGCTGCCGCCCCGAATTCCCTACCAGGTGCACATGCTGCGCCAGGTCGGTGTGCACATCTCCGCCAGTCTTCTTGTTGAAAAGAATGCAGCCGCTACCTCGCTCGCGGCATGCCGGAATCAGATCCACTTTCATGCCAAGCGCTTTGACCTGCATCGAAACTGTCCGCGTTTGCACCGGCACATCGTGGTCCGAGAGATACTCAAACAGGCTCCAGAAAATGTTCTTCATCTCTTTGCCGGGTACGGGCTTGAGCGCAATCAGCACGTCGACGTCGGAGCAGAGCGAGACGGCGGTGTTTTTCGCGTAGGCTCCCGATAGCGTAATGCCCTGCAGAAATTGCTTGCCCCACTGCTTGATCAGCGGGATCAGTTCGTCGGCCGCCCGATGCGAAGTCGACTCGGTGTCGGCTGCGACGTGATATTTCTCGACCGTGGAGGCGGCGTATTGGTCAATGTTGGACATGGCAGAGAGTTCTCTTTCAAGTCCATCGGCAGTTCCCGCAGAAGGTTGAGGCGGCTACCGCGCCACTACCGCGCACGAGTCATGCGCACATCGAGCTGATTCGCTTTTCCTGGCACAACATGAATTAGACTCGAATCCTTCTCGTAGATTTTCAGGTCTTCCCATCTCGGCTTGTCCAAGGCCCCACAGCTCCAGGGCTCGATGTAATGGGTAACCGGTGGGGCCTCCATCGCAAATATTCTGTAATTGCCGGGCGGAATGTTGTAGAAGTAAACGTCTCCGTTTGGATAGCTGCACCCCGACTGGTAGCGGTGCCACTGCATTTTCATTTCTTCCACTGGAACCACAAGCACGACCACCCGCGAGCGCGCTTTCCCAGTCTCATCCCGGACCTTCGCTTGAATTCCTTCCGGGCCAGTGGCGATCACGATCGACGCATCGTTGATCTCCTGCCCCGCCTTCACTTCAAAACCGTCCTGCAGCAAGTCGCGGCCCGCTATGTTTCCTCCCGCGAGATAGATCGCCGCCTCGCCCATCGGAGGCCTCTTGATCCACATTTGTCCCAACCAGCCGATTCGGTATTTTCCCGGCGGCAACTCGCGCAGGACGAAACGTCCATCGGGCTCAATTTCCAAGGTATCTAGCGGCAACTCCCGGCCATCTTCGACGGTGCGTGTCACATTGCGCCCGTCGTCATGCACCAACGTCAGAACCAGATTGCCAGCTTTGAATATTTCACCGCCAGGATTGCGGAACTGGCCGCTCACTCTTCCGTTTGGTGCGAGCGTCAAACTCTCCGTGATCACGTCGTTGTCTTTGACTTCGATCTGTGCCGTCGCGCTCCATTCCTTCTTGATTTCGGCTTCGCCAGGATTCTTCCTGGGTTCACGTTCTCCGGTGTCGGCAAGCGCCGCGAGTTTGTATTGGCCTCGGGGAATCCCCGCCAGATCGAAGTTCCCAGCGCTGTTGAACGGCGCGTGATAGCCGATTTGTGTGGAATTCCCGGCGTTTACATGGCTTAACACCACAAACGGCTGCAGCAAGGTTTTGCCTGAGGGCAAGACAACGTGCCCCCGCACGTGGTGCGTTGGCGATTCGCGCAGAATGAGGTCCAGCTTCTTCACTCCGCCGGCTGTAATGTGCACTGGTTGAGAGGCTTCCTCCTCGAGCACATTCGGATAAAACGTCTGGACGTAATCTCTGGATAGCGGTTCAGCATCTGCCTTGTCGCCGAACGTCCGCATCGTTCCTCGGGAATTAACAAAATACGTGCCTTCCGGGACGTTGCAGAAGCCGTAGTGGCCGTTGTCATCCGCTTGGATCGAACCCACGTCGAACCACCCGTACTTCTTCTCTCCTACTCGAACGCGCTGCCTGAGGGTGACATCTCCTTTCCCCGCGCCTCTACCGCCTTGGTTCCGCAATACACCTTGAAGAACTCCCCCGCCTTCCACTTCAAATACCGCGCCAGTCTTCTGCTCTCCACGGGCAAAAGAAAGGGTTCTTCCCCGCTGGAAGTAAGGCGGCAGCATGCGTCCCTGGCACAACAAAATTCCCAAAGAGACCCCATAAATGTAGTCGCCTGCCCAGGGAACGCTCGCATGAAACGTGCCGTCGGGCGCAGTCGTCACAGAAATGTGCGTACCCTTCGGATCGCTGAGTTGGCCCACGGGGATAAGTTCGACCCGCGCCTCGGCGAGGGGAGTGCCGCTCTTTGTCTGCACCTTCCCGCTGATCGACATCTTCGCCGTGCTTGAGCGGGTTGACGAACGTGCTCCTGGCGGAGCTTGCGCCGGTGTCGAAGTTGCAGACAAAGTAACCGCCGTGATGGCAAACAGAAGGCCTCGAGCGGGTGTCAGTCCTTTCATCATCCAGCATTCTACGCACAAGCTATCTTGCAGATTCCTGTCATTCCGAAAGCCCACTTCATTGGACACCGAACACTGCCATGAAGTGCCGGATCGGGATTCGCGGATGCAAACCTTCCTAAGCTCGCCGGCGGCGCATCGACCAGCTCAGCCCCGTCCATTCATGCGAATGTTAATATTGCCGTTGCCGTTGTGAAGCAACCCCTCCACCACACCCGTAAGCGCAGGATTGAGTTGGCATTCGGTCCAGACGCATTGTGAAATCAGGAGTGCCCTATCCCGACTGAGACCCGTGGATCGCCGGAGTTGCCCGACGGTGGCTGCTTTTCCATCATGCTCAACCGATAACTCTGGTTTCCCACAGTTTCTCCACAGCATTTGACGTCCGCTATATTCAACTCAGCCGTTTCGTAACCGATAATTCCTGCGGAGTAGTCTGTCTCAAGATGGCGAACCCCGGCGATTTCGCATACACGGTCAAGCAGCAGGCGGACATTGTCCGCATCGTGGGCGACTACATTAAGCTGAAAAAGGCTGGCGCGCAGAACTATTCCGGCTTGTGTCCGTTTCACGGCGAGAAGACTCCATCGTTCTCCGTCCATGCCACGCGCCAGTTCTATCACTGCTTCGGTTGCGGAGTCTCCGGGGACGTCTTCAGCTTCGTCCAGAAGATCGAAAACATTACCTTCCCGGAATCCGTCCGCCTGGTCGCCCAAAAGCTGGGCATCCCACTTCCCAAGGCCACCTACTCCACTCCCGGCGAAGCCAAGGAAGCTCGCCTGCGCGGACAGTTGCTCGATATTCACGAACGTGCCGTCGCGTTCTTCCAGGAATGCCTGCGTCGCCCCGAGGGCGCCCGTGCTCGCGAGTATCTGATGGGCCGCGGCCTGGACGACGAGATGATCGCGAAGTTCCGCATCGGCTACGCCCCCGACTCGGGCTTCCTCCTGCGCGACCGCCTCAAGGGCGAATTCAGCGAAGAAGTCCTCCGCGAGAGCGGCTTGTTTTCGTGGAAGCAGGATGACGGCCGTCAGGCGTCAGACCTCAGGCCTCAGCGAAACAATGCTCTTGAAGCGCCCCATATCGATGACGAGCAACCAACGACGCAGTCGTCGCCGAGGCCTGAGGTCCCAGGTCCGAGGTCCGAACCTCCTGACGCCCGACGCCTGACGCCTGACGCCCGCTCCGCGATGTACTCCAAGTTCCGCAACCGCGTTATGTTCCCCATCGCGAGCGACGCGGGAAGGGTAATCGCCTTCACCGGGCGCACTCTCGCGACCGACGAAAAGTCCGGGCCAAAATACCTGAATTCGCCCGAGACCCCCATCTACTCCAAGAGCAAAGTGCTCTTCAACCTCGACCTCGCCAAAGAATGGATCAAGAAGTTCGACTACGCCATCCTTGTCGAAGGCCAGATGGATTGCATCTCCGTCTTCGCCGCCGGATTCCACAACGTTATCGCCAGCTCCGGTACCGCATTCACCGAGCTGCAAGCCAAGTTGCTCGGCCGCTTCAGCAAGAATGTCGTCGTGAACTTCGATCCCGACACCGCCGGTGCGAAGGCCACCGAGCGTACTCTGGGCCTGCTGGTCGAAGAAGAATTCCAGATCAAGGTCCTGACCCTCGAGCAGGGATTCGATCCGGACCTGTACATCCGCCGCAAAGGCAAGGACGCCTACGGCGAGGCCCTGCGCCACTCGCAGAAATATTTCGACTATCTGATCGAGCGCGCGCGCACGCAGTTCCCCATCCGTAGCGCCGAGGGCAAACACAGGGCTGTGAACTATCTCCTGCCGCACATCCAGCGTGTCCCCAGCCGCATCATGCGCGATGAACTCGCCCAGGAGATTGCGCAGAAACTCCAGGTCGACTCCGCCGTCCTGCGCCAGGAGCTCCGTCACGCCGCCAGCACTCGCTCCACGTCCGCGGTGAAGGCTCCGGCCGAAGCGCAGGTGACCGAGGCGGAGAAGGTTTTAATCCGCGCCCTGGCCTCAGCGCGTCAGATTCAAACTGCAGAAGAGCATATTTCGACGCGCGACGGCGCCGAGGAGGAATTCGATCCAGCCCGCCAGGCCCAGTTCATCCTGGCGAATGAAGGCCTGCATCTTGGCCTGGCAACTGAGGCTCTCGCCGAAAGTCTGCTGAATGCTGGTTCCGATGTCCCGGACGTCCTTGAGATCCCGGCATCGGAAGCGGACCGCCGCATGCTCGCCGCGATCCTATTGAAAGAAGAAGAGGACCTGACTGCTGAAATCCTGGAGGCTGCCGTCCGCGCCCTGCGCCGTGTCCATCTGCGGCGCCGCCAGGAAGAGGTTCAGCGAGAGCTCAAGAAGCCGGGTCTGGCAGCCGATAAAGAGCGTCTGCGGCAGCTTTTGGCCGAACTGGAGCGCATCAGCCGGGCTCTGCGCGACCCTAGCCAGCCGGAAGAAGGCAAAAAGGCCTCCTAGCAGGCCTTCAAGACCCGAAAACTGCTTGAAACAAAACAGCTTCGGCTGCCATCTAAGTATTTAAGAGAATTGCGGATAGGCGCGAGAGAGGGAATACAGAGGGAGCTCGATGGACAGAGGGCACCGGAGGTGCTAAACTCTGTAAGTTTGTGCCAGCTGGCACAATCCCGCTGGACCCAAATTCCCACCTATCCGGAATGTATCACACGCACCCAGCGTGAGTGAAACTGAGTTTTCAGAGGACACCTTTTGGCTCTAGACGATAAGTTCGACGATATAAAAAAGCTGATCGACACAGGAAAAGAGAAGGGATATCTCACGTATGACCAGGTCAACGACCTCATACCGCATGACGTGCACAGTCCCGAAGACCTCGACGATCTGCTGACTACAATTGGAACGCAAGGCATCGACGTTCTCGAAGGCCCCAAGCTGCCTTCCGCCGGACTCGATAAGAAAGGCTTCGAAGAACTGGAAGAAGGGGAGGACGTCGAACTCGACCTCACCCCCGGCGCTCTCGAAAAAACCAACGATCCCGTCCGCATGTACCTGCGCGAGATGGGAACTGTGCCGCTGCTCACGCGCGAAGGCGAAGTTGAAATCGCCAAGCGCATCGAGCGCGGACAGATCCGCGTGCTCAAGGCGCTCTCGCGTTCACCCATTGTGATCCGTGAGTTGCTGACCCTGGGCGAAGACCTCAAGAAAAACGTCCGCTCGATCAAGGAAGTGGTCACCTTCGACGAAGAAGAGATCACCGACGAGATCCTGCAGAACCGCCTCAATGAGTTCACCGGCAAGATCGACGATATGGCCAAGCTGTACAAAAAGGCCGGGGTGCTCGAAGAGAAGTTCAAAGAAGTTTCGCAGAAGAAAAATCCGCGCGATCATCGCCGCACCCGGCGCAAGCTTGCGCGCGCGATCGTGGCTACTTCGATCGCAGTTCGCAAGCTCGGATTTACCAACGCCGAGCGCAAGCGGCTGATCGAGCGGCTCAACAAAACCGTTGACGGGATGCGCTCGCTTGACCGTCAGGCAACCAACCTCGAGCGCAAGTCCGAATCCACTCGCAGCGAAGAGCAGAAGAAGGAATATCGCCGGCAGTCGCGCGCGATTCGCGGCGAAGTGGAAAAGCTGGAACTCGAAACCGGAGTGTCGTTCCCTGAGCTCAAGCGCACGCAGCGCGAGATCATACAGGGCGACATGGACGCGGAGCAGGCCAAGCGCGAGCTGATTGAGGCCAACCTCCGCCTGGTGGTTTCGATCGCCAAGAAATATACCAACCGCGGTCTGCAGTTCCTCGACCTGATTCAGGAAGGCAACATCGGACTGATGAAGGCCGTCGACAAATTCGAATACCGCCGTGGCTACAAGTTTTCCACGTATGCCACGTGGTGGATTCGGCAGGCCATCACTCGCGCGATTGCCGACCAGGCGCGCACGATCCGCATCCCGGTACACATGATCGAAACGATCAACAAGCTGATCCGCACCTCGCGGCAGCTGGTGCAGGAGCTGGGACGCGAGCCTACGTCGGAAGAGATCGCCAAGCGCATGGACATTCCGGTGTCCAAGGTCCGCAAGGTTCTGAAGATCGCGCAGGAACCGATCTCGCTCGAAACGCCGATCGGCGAAGAGGAAGATTCGCACCTGGGCGATTTCATTGAAGACCGCGCGGTGGTTTCACCGGCGGAAGCGGTGATCAACGTGAACCTGAAGGACCAGACCGGACAGGTCCTGCGCACGCTGACCCCGCGCGAGGAGAAAGTCATCAAAATGCGCTTCGGCTTGGAAGACGGCTCGGAGCACACCCTGGAAGAGGTCGGGCAAAGCTTCGCAGTCACCCGCGAACGCATCCGCCAGATCGAAGCCAAAGCGCT
>DATEHP010000016.1:0-15918 GCA_035279505.1 Candidatus Sulfotelmatobacter sp.
CGGATGAAGTTCGGGAGTGGCCTCAATCTGGGTTCGCAGATCCGGAGAGGCTCCAAGCAGAAACCAGAGTTCGGAATCACTGCTGATGGCGACTTGCGCTTGCGTTCGAGCTTTCCCGCGAAAGGTCCCGGCTCGTAATGAGCGACAGTTGGGGCAGGCGCAATTCCATTGGGGAAACCCTCCGCCAGCGGCTGAGCCGAGAATCTTGACGTACATAGGGATAGAGGGAGTGTAGCAGTGGCGGAGGAATGGCCTTTTTTAGTTACCGTTTGGTAACCCTACCCCCTCTCCCCCGGTGTATTGGAATCACGGAGTTAGCGGGGAACAGCGCGCAATATCTTGGGCTGCAATCACTTGCGGGCAAAATATTGAGCCGCAAGCACTTATGCGCTATCTGAAGGCCTAAGAACTCAAGGACTACGCAATAGAATGAAACACTCCAGGTGCCGAGGTCAAGGAAAACATGCGGGCGAGTCGACCTGGTTTCCTGTTTTGGGACTGATCCGCGGTTCGACTCATGAAAAAAAAGCGGCCCAATACCTCTGTGCCGCAGGACGGACGAAGGCGTCCGTCCCTACACGAGCAGAGGAGCTGCACGCCTGAACTCAGAGAACTTCCGCCATCGCTGTTTTCCCTGAGCCACATATTCGAACACCAAATCAGTACGTCCTTCGGCGATTCGCTCCAGCATCGGATTCTCCCTGCGATGGTCTTAATAACTGGGCCCTCCACATTTTAGGGCAGGGGAATCCAGGTGACATTGTCAAAGCCTGCGGCCCCGAATCTCCACTTGCGACGCCGTCCTGCATATTTCTTAGGCGGCTTTTTTTCGCTTGACATATTCCTATATAGGAATATATATTTTGCTTATCGATGGCCAGGGCAGCGACAACTTCGGATGCTTTCAACGCAGTGGCGGAGCCGCGACGCCGCGAAATTCTGGAGTATCTGGCCGTAGCCGAACTTCCCGTCGGGGATCTGGTCGTTAGGATGGGGCTGGAGCAGCCTTCGGTTTCGAAACACCTCAAAGTCCTGAGGGATGTGGGCCTGGTACGGGTGCGGCGGAATGGGCGGCATATGATGTACAGAACGAATGCGGAAGAGATCCGTCCATTGCATGAGTGGACGAAGACATTTGAGCGCCTGTGGGCGCATCAGTTGTTGCGAGTCAAGGAGCGGGCCGAGGCGAAAGAAAAGGCTTTGCGCAGCGACTGACGGGATTTCTTCAGGCGAGAGCAGTGGAAATCCCACGTCTCGCAAAATCGACGAGACGTGGAGCACCCTGTTCGTCTGTGCCCTTTCAAGACTTCTAAGGAGGAAGCATGAGTATCAGTCCAGCGATCCCGGATATTGAGAGTTTGACTCTGACGATTACGCAGGAGATCCATGTCAACGCGTCTTTGCAGACAACATTCGAAGCGCTGCTCGAGCAGATTGGTCCCGAGAATGAAAGTGAGCGGGGCAAGATGCCGATGAAGATCGAACCCTGGCCCGGCGGGAGGTGGTTCCGTGACCTTGGGGATGGCAACGGCCATCTGTGGGGGCATGTGCAGGCGATCAAGCGTCCCACGCTCCTGGAGATCACCGGCCCCCTGTTCATGTCGAACGCGGTTGTGTCGAACGTACAGTACCGGCTGAGCGAAGAGAATGGCGTGACCGTGATCAAGTTCCATCACAGAGCCTTCGGAGTGATTCAGGAAGAGCACCGGAGGGGAGTCAGTGAGGGGTGGACGCACATCCATCAGCGGATCAAAGTAAGGGCAGAGCGGAAGAAGTGAGGGTCTGCTTGGGGGCTCGGGCCTGCAGCGCTCGCTTCGCTTCGCTGGACAGCCGAAGGCGGCTGTCCCCACATGAGGTTTGCGGGATTGCCGACGGCTGTTGTCGTCCCCAGATCAGCTTCTGCGGTAAAGACCGTTCGACATCGCTCTGGTGGGCGGGGCGCCCGCAACGTTTTCTTTGCAGGAGGAGTTTATGTGTCCGGCGTGTATAGCCAGTGCAGGCGTGGTGGTGGGCAGCGTCGTTTCAACCGGAGGGTTGACGGCGCTGGTCGCAAGAGTTCTTCGTAAGAAGAAGGGTGAGAAAAGCGGTTCCAAGCAAAAGGAGTAGACGATGACGACAGCAACAATTGAGAAGACTGCGGCAAAAGTCGTATCCCACGACGAGTGGCTTGCCGCGCGAAAGAAATTCCTGGCCAAGGAAAAAGAGTTCACGCGCCAGCGTGACGAGCTAAGCCGCCTGCGGCGGGAGTTACCCTGGGAGAAAGTCGAAAAGAAGTACGTGTTTGAGGGTGTGAACGGTACCGAGACGCTATCGGACCTGTTCGACGGGCGCAGCCAACTGCTGATTTACCACTTCATGTTCGGGCCGGGCTGGAAGGAAGGCTGCCAGAGTTGTTCGTTCCTGGCGGATGCATTCGATGCCGTACATCCTCACATCACGCAGCGAGACACTACGTTTGTTGCCGTCTCTCGTGCCACGTTGCCCGAGATCGATGCTTTCAAGAAGCGCATGGGATGGAAGTTCAAGTGGGTCTCGTCGAACGGAACCGACTTCAACTATGACTACAAGGTGTCGTTCACCAAGGAACAGTCCTCGGGCGGAAATCCGCTCTACAATTTCGGGACGATCCCGGCTTACGGTGAAGAGGCTCCAGGCGCGAGCGCGTTCATCCAGAAGGACGGAAAAATTTTCCACACGTACTCGACGTACGCGCGTGGGCTCGACATTCTGCTGCCGATGTACAACTGGATTGATCTCACGGCCATGGGCCGTCACGAAGAAGGAGTGACGCCTCATGAGATGGCGTGGGTGCGGCATCACGACCGCTACAGTGATGGGAAGATGGTGGATGTGGGCAAGCTGATTGCGAAGTAAGGGCAGCCGAGGGACGAGAGCCATAGACTTCAGCTGTCAACATCCCACTTCTCGCAAAATCGGCGCGATGTGGGGCACCCCACTTTTTACTTGGCCGCAACTTTAAAGGAGAACTAAGAATGGCAACGATGGTGATTCCAACCAATACTGTGACGTCCATGTTGCAGGAACTTCGTGAGGAAACTGCAATTACGAAACGCGTGCTCGATCGCGTACCGGCCGACAAACTGACTTGGAAGCCGCATCCCAAGTCCATGACGCTCGGTCAACTGGCCGGACATGTCGCGGCAATTCCGGGTCGAATTGCCAGTATGGCCCAGCAAGGCAGCTTCGACGTCCTGAAGGCGTCATTTGTTCCTCCACAACCGAACAGCGTCGAAGAGATTCTTGCGACCCTTGAGCAGGAGGTTCGGAATGCCGAGCAAATCCTCCAGGGGATGACGGACGAGCAGGCAGCCGGAAAGTTCCGCCTGATGAAAGGGGACCGCGAACTTTTCAGCCAGCCCCGGTCTGCAATCTTACGAACGATCATGCTGAACCACTGGTATCACCATCGCGGGCAGCTATCGG
This sequence comes from Candidatus Sulfotelmatobacter sp., assembly GCA_035279505.1. GTDB lineage: Bacteria > Acidobacteriota > Terriglobia > Terriglobales > Acidobacteriaceae > Sulfotelmatobacter. Next base: position 3,445 of record DATEHP010000016.1, read on the forward strand.
TCTATCTGCGACTGCTGGAAGTGCCTCTGCCGGTCATCTATGGACGCAGCGCGGATACCGATCCTTTTGCATAAAGCAGTCCTGCTGTGCAGTAATCCAGTAACAATGTCATCCTGAGCCGCATCTTTTGCGGCGAAGGATCGATGCAAGTCGCTGGGAGCGCCGGCGCAGCGAGGGAGTTCATAGGCCCTTCGCGGCAAACCGCTCAGGATGACATGGAATCTGCGGGTAAAGTGAAAATGTGTGCAGCACGAGCGGCCGGTGCGAGGATTATCCTTGCCTCCGGAGCGGTGATTGAGGCATACTCCATGTGCCTCAACGTTGGTGCACCGTTCGGCCTTCTCCCGCCCTCCCCGATTTTCCTTGCCTTAGTTCATGTCGCCGAGCGAGCAGGCGCCCGGACCACGAGGATCTCCGCATGACCCGCAAGGTCCCGCAACCTTCGTGGAACTACTCCCGCTCTTGGCGGACACTGCGAACACCGAGAGTTGCGGTTCGAGCTTCTTGGTGTGGCACTTCGGGCACTCGGCTTTTTCTTTGCCATAAACCAGCGCCTCAAATTGGTGGTGGCATTCCTTGCAGATGTATTCGTAAATGGGCATTTCGCGGCTCCGTGGATGTTCCCGCTCTCTATTAGAATCAATTTGTGGGGAGTTCGCAAATTTCACAGCCGCAGCCCGAGGAACCTTCCAACGATCAGCGACGGAATCCTTGGCGGGTAAGCTCGCCATTCCGGCCTCGGAGATGGCTTGGCGGCGGTCACGTACAGACGCTCGCCAGCTTCCTGATGTCGCGGCGAATCCATCTGCCGGCGGCGGAGGAGCGTCTGATCGAAGTCGTGCCCGGGATCAAAGTCCGTTGCTGGTGCCACTGGCAACCCGAAAATCGACAGCAGGGCATGACTCTGATCGTGGTGCACGGACTCGAAGGATCATCGGAGTCGCAGTATATGAGCGGCGTCGCGCGCAATGGCTTGGCCGCCGGCATGAACGTCGTGCGGATGAATCAGCGCAACTGCGGCGGCATGGATTACTGCGCGCCGACGCTCTATAACTCAAGCTTGTCGGGAGACGTTGCCGCCGTGGCGAAGAGCTTGACTGAGAACGACGGCGTATCGCGCTTCGCGCTCATCGGATTCTCGATGGGTGGCAATCTCGTTCTCAAGTGCGCGGGTGAATGGGGAAGCAACGGGCCGCCGGAATTCAAGGCAGTGGCAGCGGTGTGTCCGGCAATGGATTTGGCCGCCTCGGCCGATGCCCTGCACGAGCCCGCGAACCGCCTCTATGAATGGTACTTCCTGCTGCAACTGTACCGTCGTCTGCGAGCGAAGGCAGAGTTGTTTCCGAACGATTTCGATGTTCGGCGGCTACGCGGCGTCACCAGCCTGCGTTTATTCGACGATCGCGTGACCGCTTACTACTGCGGATTCGCCGGTGCCGACGATTATTATGCCCGCGCCGCCGCCACCAATGTCGTCGACCGGATCGCCGTCCCCGGGCTGATCATCCACGCTGCCAACGATCCCTTCATTCGCGTGCGGCCCGAGACTTTGACAAAGATCGCGGGAAATCCCAATCTTACCTACATTGAGACTGCGGACGGCGGGCACTGTTCCTTCATCGGCGAGCCGGACGGCGACGGATACGACGGACGCTGGGCGGAGAAGGAAGTGGTTGGGTTCGTGAAGCAAGTGGCGGGTTAGTGTTTAGCGGAATACGAACCAGGCGGGTACCAGCAAAGTGCATGGGTCCTCCGCGGCAAAGAACGCCGCTCAGGATGACAAACCTAGTTGTGGCTTGCGGTGAGGAGCCTTCATCATCCAGCCTTTGGCGTGCGTGCGCACATAGGCCAGTGCCAGCATCGCCAGGAAGATGATCACCAGCCCCATGGTCGCTCCGCCGATCATTTGCGCGCGCTTGGCAAGGATCGACACGCGCCCGTACACGAATTCGATGTGGACCCAGTACACGAGCAAGGAAGCCTGCCCTAACTGGATCAGGGGGCTGAATCCCCACTGCGCCAGTCCCCAGCGGCACCAGGCGTAGGTTCCCGTCAAAATCAGCAGCAACATTCCCAATCGGATCAGGAAGAAATCTGGGCTCGTGTGCCAGTAATCGTAAACCGGATAAAACTGCCGAGGAGCTGCGTCGAGCCAGCGCGAGAATTCGATCAGCACTACACCGGCGATTCCGAGAGAGGCGAAGACGCGGGCCTCGCGGGCCCGCGACCACTGGCTTTGCAGGATGAATCCGACTGCGAGACCTGCGAACGCGAAGGCAGTCCAGGGAAAGACGGGGAAGAGCCAGGCTTGCGGCGCGCCGAGGTTGTGCACGCCGTTGATATACGACTCGAGGGGCCAAGGGAGGAAGCGCGGGCGCCAGGTGGTCCAGAGGAGCGGGGTCAGGAGGGAGATCAGCATCGACGCCGCGGCCGCTGCCAAGATCAGAACGAAACGGTCTCTAAGCGTACCAGTGGCCTCCTGCCGGGCTTCACCCGGCCGGACAGCCCCTTCGACTTCGCTCAGGGCAGGCTTGGGGGGCTGTCCCCACATGTTTCCGTTACGAATCGACACAGACAGGGCCATCCAGCAGAGCACGCCCATCAACATCATCGAAAGGCCTATGGTGTTCAGAATATCGACGCGCAACAGGTCGCTCTTCGGGGCCCAGCCCCAGGAGATCAGGTATTCCTGCAGGCGGAACAGGAGGCCGAACCCGAGGATTTCCGCACCGCGGCGGATTGTGCTGCGCGCGATCTGAGTGGGCGAGAGATTCTTCTGCAGGAGTTTGTCCGTGACCAGGGCAAACGAGATCCCCGCCAGAAAGAGAAACAGGGGCGCCGGAAACGTCCCTAACAATTGCGAATACATGAAGAATCGACTCTGGCGAGCCGATCCACCGAGCCACGAGTCATAACAGTGAGTCTGGAACATCAGGAGGCAGGCGAGTCCTCGCATCCAGTCGATGTAGGCAAGGCGCGGTTTTGGGCCCTCGGCCGCAGGCATGCTCGTTTTGCGAGGGGCAGTATACGGCAGCAGTATGCCGAAAACGTAGGAAGTCTACCCGGAAGTACACGTCAGAATCCGATTTTCATCCTCGATTGAACCTCTTTTTGCCGGAAGTACTGAATTTTGCGACGTCAAAATTTGTCAAGCGCTGAACGCCATACAACCTTCACCTCTGATACTTGATCGAACGAGAGACGAGCCGATAATCTAGTCGTCAACCTTATTTCATGCAATTAAACTTAGGGGAAAGCTTATGGTAAAGAGCGGTCGGGGGGTCGTGCGTCTGTTCTGCACTGCCGTTGTCTTATCAATGATCAGTGTTGCGGGTGCTCAAGACCGGATTATTGGCGATTTAGCCAATGGGCCCAGAGTTCAGCTCGGCAGCAATGTGCACAGCCTCGCCAGGCCTGAAAACGACCTTGGACGCGCGGATGGCAACCGCATCATCGAGCGAATCTCCCTGAATTTTCGCTTGTCCGCCGCGCAGCAGCAGGATCTCGACCACTTCCTGGCGGAGCTGGCGGATCGAACTTCGCCGAACTACCACAAATATCTGACGCCCGCGCAATTTGCCAAGCGCTTCGGCATGAGTGACAACGACGTGAGCAAGGTTGTTTCCTGGATCGAGGCGCAGGGCTTCACCAATGTCAAGGTTGCCAAGAACCGAAACCGCGTTACCTTCGACGGAACCGTAGCGCAGATCGAATCCGTCTTCGGGCTCGAGATGCACCACTATCTCGCTGACGGCGAGGTTCATCTGGCCAATTCGATGAATCCGTCGGTTCCGGCGGCACTATCGGGTGCTGTAGTGTATGTGGGACATCTGAACGATTTTGCTCCCAAGCCAAGAGCGAAGGTGCGGCCGAATTTCACCTCCTTCGTCAGTGGGAATCACTCCCTCACGCCGGCCGACTTCAAGACCATCTACGATCTGAACGGACTCGGCGATGGCACCGGGCAAAAAATCGCAGTCGTTGGACAGTCCACGGTGGCCATATCGGACATTAGCAACTTCCGTGCGGCCGCCGGCCTTCCGTCCACTCCGCTGCCCACGATGAAGCTGATGGAGGGTACTGCGCAGCGCTGCACGGGAGATGAAGGCGAGTCGGATCTGGATCTGGAATGGGCTGGCGGTGTGGCCAAGAACGCCAGCATTACGTTTGTCTATGCTGGCATGGGCAGTGGAGACACCTGCACGAAGCGGTTCGACAGCGTTTGGGACGCGCTCCAGAATGCGCTGGAGACTCCGGTCGCGCCCTTTGTGAGCACCAGCTATGGTTTTTGCGAACAGGTACTGCAGGCTCAGAACCCCGGCTTCGCCGCGACTATCCGGACCTCGGTGCAAAACGGCCAGGCACTCGGAGTGACCCTGGTTTCCGCGTCGGGTGACGCAGGTGCCGCGGATTGCGACTCCGGCACGTCCGCGACGCAAGGCCTGGCAGTGGATGTTCCATCATCTATACCGGAAACGACCGCTATGGGGGGCACGGAATTCTCTGCCGACAGCCCCACCAACACCACCAATAATCCTCCCGGCGGAAATCCTCCTTACTGGTCGGCGGCTGGCGCGACGTCAGACACCCTTTCCTCGGCTCTGGAATACGTTCCAGAAACGGCGTGGAACGATACTGCCATTTCTCTCGCGAATCATGGCGGGTTGGCAGCTACGGGCGGTGGCGCGAGTATCCTTTTCCCGAAGGGGGCCTGGCAGGGCGGTACCGGGACGATGCGGCTCGTGCCCGACGTTTCACTCAGCGCTTCGGCCGATCACGATCCCTATCTGTTCTGCTCTGAGGACGACCAGCAGACCGGCCAAATCGTTTCGACATGCACGGCTGGATTCCGAACCGGTGCCGGTGGCAATCTCACTGCCGTCGGCGGGACCTCGGTGGCTGCCCCGACCTTCGCCGCGATTCTGGCACTGATCAATCAATTTCTGGGCACTCCGAGCCTCGCCCCGGTCAATCCAACTCTCTATTCGGTGGCTGCGAGTACTCCAGCCGCATTTCATGACATAAAGACCGGAAATAACATAGTCCCCTGTACTGCGCCCTCTACCAACTGCCCGACGGGCACGACGCAGATCGGCTTCAGTGCAGGTGCCGGATACGATGAAGTCACTGGCCTGGGTTCGGTCGACGGTCTCGTTCTGGCGCAGGCGATGAGCACAGCTCCAGGCTTCACGCTCGCTCCCACCGCTGGCAGCTATCAGGTTTCACAGGGATCACCCGTCACTGCAACAGTGAATCTCACCCCTGTCAATGGATTCACTGGGCAGATCACGTACACCTGTACTGACAACGTCTCAGAATCGACCTGTACAGGGCCAGCGACGGCGGTTGATAGCACTCAGGCCGCCAGCTTTGTTGTAACCACCAAAGCTCCGATCGCCAGGCTCGAGCGACCTTTCGGTCCGGGCTCGCGCATAGTCTACGCAACCCTGTTGCCGGGACTTCTCGGAGTCGTGTTCGTCGCGTCTTCGCGCAAACGTTCGCTTCGGAGTGTGCGCTTCCTCGGCCTCCTGATGGTTTTGGGATTCTCTACGATATGGCTTGGCTCTTGCGGGGGAACCAGTCACGGCCCTAAGGATCCAGGAACCCCCGTCGGGAGTTACACGATCACGGTAACGGGAACGTCGGGGTCGCTCACTCGTCAGACTAGTTTCACGCTCGTTGTTGTGAAGTAAGTGGGGGAAGCGTTCACGACCGTGGCGCTTCAGGTTGCTTCAAACCATCTTTGTGAGAAGCCTTCCTTCAGGGGCTGAAGCTGCTGCTTAGGCGCGGCTGGAGCTGTGCGCGTGAGAACGTTCAAGCGTTCCTCCGGGATGCGCATCACATTGCGGCCTTGTCCCGGCGCTGGAAGCGCCGGGCTATTATCAAATGCCCCTCCGGGGCGCACCTTCTGCTTTTCATTTCACGCCACGCGGTTTTTGGAACCACCGCTTGCCAGAATTGCAAAAGGAGCCTTGTCCCGGCACTGGAGTCGGCAGGCTATTCTCAAATGGCCCTCCGGGGCACACCTTCTTCTGCTTTCATTTTCACGCCACGGCGGTTTTTGGAACCACCGCCTGCCGAAACCGCAATGGAGTTGTGGCGGCCATCCGGCGGAACGCGCGGGTGAAGTGGCTCTGATCGGCGAACCCACATTCGGCGGCGATCTCCGCCAGCGGCCACTCGGGCTTCCCTAACAGCTCGCACGCTGCGCGAATCTGCAAGCGCTGCTGATACTCGCCGGGAGTCCGCCTCTCGAACTTACGAAACGCGCGGGCGAGGTGGACGGGATGGACTCCAGCTTCACGCGCCAGATCGCGCATACGGAGTCGCTCGCAGAATTCCGCATGCAAGCGATCTTTCACGCGCTTCAACCACCGCGGCGGGGTCTTTTCCGCCGATTGACCGAGCCGCGTGATCGCTCCCAGCAACTCAAACACATGTGCCTCCAGCATGAGAGATTCCGAACTCTGTTCCTTAAAGGAAGAAAACAGCCGCAGCCCGGGCCACAGCATGGTCCCAACGCCGCAGTCAAATGTCGTGCGGTCGGGGAGCCGCAGGCCAAGTTCTTGCAGGCTCTCAGCCCGGAATTCGATGGTGAACATCGATGCTCCTGCAGGCCCGATCACGGTGGAATGTGCCACGCCTACCGGATTGAAGACTGCGGTAAGCGGCGGGAGTTCATCGAGTCTGCCGCGATCGCCCTCCCGGTAATGGCCGTGCAGCACAATGGTCACGTAGGCGAGTTCATGCTCGTGCCGGGGGACCGAGCGAGCAACCGGCTGGCAAAGTTCCGAGAGCACAACGTCATTCGCGCTCAGACGAGCTCGAACCGGCGAGTAGAATTCTCCACCGCGCAGGATCTTGCCGGGATGGGCAGACTCGGGCACGAATATTCAGACGTTGCCGGTAGGGAATGGTCAACAACCGTCCACTGTTTCGCGCTTGATGTTTAATCCGTTCAAGACAAGACCTAACTCTGTAAGCTAAGCTGCCAGTCACATGGGGAGGCCTTTATGAAAAGAATTGTCTGTCTGGTCGTGCTCGCGGTGGTTTGCCTGGCTGTGCTGGCCGCGGCTCCGGAAGAAAAGATGCCCAAGCCGCAGTATGACGAGAAAGGCCAGCTCCTGCGTCCCACCGACTACCGCGAGTGGATGTTCCTTTCCGCCGGATACGGTATGAATTACAGTCCCGAGCCCGGGAGTCACGAGATGTTCACCAACGTTTTCGTACAGCGCTGGGCGTACGACGAGTTCGCGAAGTCAGGCAAGTGGCCCGAGCAGAGCATGTTTGTGATCGATGAGCGCGACGCCGCCAGCCGCAGCTCGATCAATCAGAAGGGCCATTACCAGACTGACCTGATGGGCCTGGCGGTCGAGGTCAAAGATTCAACCCGCAATCCGGACAAGTGGGCATACTACGGATTCGCAGCCGACAGCAAATCATCCGGCGCCATGGCGCACGGTAACAGTTGCTGGACGTGCCACGACGCGCACGCGGCGGTGGAGCACACGTTCGTGCAGTTCTATCCAACTCTCAAGACGGTTGCGAAACAGTTTGGGACGTACAACGAAGAGCGGGAGAAGGTGGCGGACGCGAAGTAGTGTCCGATTCCGTTGCAGAATCAATCCCGCAAGACACGAGCGGGATCAGCACGGGTAGCGCGCCATCCGGGAAAGAAACACGCTGCGAGTGTGGTGATGGTCATCACCACCAGCGCCGCCCCGAATGCCCGCGGGTCGTAGGGGCTGACGTTATAGAGGAGCTTTCCGAGTAACCGCGTCAGGACAAGTCCTGCAACCGCGCCAAGAAAGACGCCTCCGGCAGTTAACCTTAGTCCACGCGAAATGACGAGACGAAGCAGATCGGCTGAGCCCGCCCCAAGGGCCATGCGCAGGCCGAGTTCCCGCATGCTCTGCGCCACCGCGTAAGACATCACGCCATAGAGGCCGACTGCAGCGAGCAGAAGCGCCAATCCTGCCAGGATCGAAACCAGGGTTACAGCCACAAGTTGCGGCGAGGTGGAACGATCCACTTGTTCCTGAAGCGTAATCGTCTCGTAAAGGGCGAGGTTTGCGTCCAGGGCATGCACTTCGCGGAGCAGCGCAGCCGAAATATTCTGCAGAGGTTCCGTGGTGCGGACATTCAAACGCGGCCCTCGCACGAAATCCTGCAAAAGGGGCACATAGAAGAATGGTTTCGGATCCTCGCGCATGCTCTCGTACTTGGAGTCGGCAGCGACGCCGACGACGACTGCCCACTTACCTTTTACTTGCAGGCGGCGCCCGATGGGGTCCTGGCCGCCCCAGTAGCGCGACTGCATGGTGCGATTCACGATCGCAATCAAAGGCGCATTTTCGTCGTCCGCACGGGTGAATTCTCGACCCGAGGCGAGCGGGATGCCCAAGGTGGCGAAGTAAGCCGGCCCGACCTCGTTGTAGTCAATGGACGGTTGCTCCTCGGGCGGGGGTTGATAGCCGTCGACCGCAATCGGCGTCGAAGAAAATGAGCCGTAGCCCAGCGGCGTCACTCGGGCGTACGCAGCGGACTCGACTCCGGGCATAGCCCGGACGCGATCGATTAGTTCGTCCTGAAAAGTCTTGGCCCGCTGAACGTCGTATCCTGCGGCCACCAGAGATACGCCCGTTTCTACTACGCGGCTCGTCGAAAAGCCCGGACTGGTGGTTCGAATCTTCTGCAGACTCTCGAGCAATAGCACGGCTCCGGCCAGCAAAATAAAACTCAGGCAAACCTGAAACACAACCAAGCCCGATCGCATCCACGCCCTTCTGCGAGTCATGGTTACATTCGAAGATTCCGCCTTCAAAGCTCCGGCAAGATCGATGGTGCGCGCCTGAAATGCGGGAACCAGCCCGAGAACCAACGTGGCCAAAACACAAATGCCGATGCTGAGCAGCATCACATGCCAGTCGATTTGGCCGGGAAGGTACATCGTCGTTCCCGAGCGCCGAGGGAACAGCAACGCGAGCGCATGCCGGCACCAGTACGCCACCAGGAGTCCGCCGGTCGCGCCGAACGCCGCAAGGATCAGACCTTCCGTTACAAGCTGCTTCAACAGGCGTCCGCCATTGGCGCCAATGGCCATGCGAACGCTCATTTCATGCCGGCGCGCGAATGATCGGACGAGCAGCAGGTTGCCCACATTCGCGCAGGCAATGAGAAGAACAAATGCCACCACCGCCGTCATGATCTGGAGCGTGGGCAGCAGAGTATGCGCATTGTTGAATGGTGTTTGCCACAGTGGCCACAGCTTGAGATTGCGTCCCCGATTGGTGGCTGGGTAGCTGGCCTCCAGTCGCGTGCCAATCGCCGAGACTTCGTCTTGTGCCTGCGTGCGACTGACTCCGGGTTTGAGGCGTACATAACCTTCGATCCAGCGTGCTCCGCGGTCTTCGAGTTTGTATCCACCACTCTCGAATGTTTCTTCCATCGATGCCGGGACCCAGAAATTCATCGCCCAGCCCACGAAAGTTCCATAAAAGCCTTCCGGTGTTACTCCGATGATGGTGTGCGGGACATTGTTGAGTCGCTGCATCTTGCCGACGATTTGCGGGTCCCCTTTAAATCGCTTCTGCCAGAGGTCATAGCTGATCACCACGAGCGGATGGGAATTGCTGCCGGCATCTTCGCCGGGTTCGAAGCCGCGCCCCAGAATGGGGTGGACGCCGATCGCGTCGAAATAATTCGCCGAGACGATGCTGCCTGTCGCGACTTCAGCGTGGTCTCCGATACTTAGCGTGGTGCCAGTAATTTTGGTCACGAAAACGGCGTCGCATAGTGTGCAGTTTCTCTGCAGATCGAGGAAATCCGGCCACGAAGTCGGCTCGCCTCCTGGCACTCCGCGCGCCGTTCCTCCCAGTGCCAGCAACTGTTCCTGGTGAGCGACTGCCGGGTAAGGGCGAAATAAGATTCCTTCCACCCAACTGAACACCGCAGCATTCGCGCCGATGCCCAAGGTCAAGCACAGAATGGTGAGAATAGAAAATCCCGGACTGCGGAACAGTTGACGGAATCCATAGCGCAAGTCCTGGAAGGCATTATCGATAAAGCTGTGGCCGCGCGCGTCCCTGCACTGTTGTTCGATCTGCGTAACTCCACCCAGCGCCCGCGATGCCTCGTAGCGCGCGTCCTCCATCGACATGCCTTTTTCGAGGTTGACCTGAACTTGTTGCTCAAGATGGTCGCGTAGTTCTTCTCTTAGCTCCTGATCCACATGTTTGCCGCGAAAGTGGTCGCGCCAGCGCAAAGGGAGCGTATAAAACCATTGTTCGAAGCTCATTTTCACGCCTCCTTGAGCTTTACAATGCCGGAGATCGCCGTCGAGATCCGATTCCAGTTTGCCGTCTCTTTTTCCAGTTGCTTCCGCCCCAGCCGCGTCAGGGAATAGAACTTTGCGCGACGATTGTTTCCACTCGACTTCCACTCAGCCGTAATCCAACCTCGCCTTTCCAGTTTGTGGAGCGCAGGATACAGGGACCCGTCGCTGACTCCCAGGACATCGCTGGAGATCTGTTGCAGGCGCTGGCTGATGGCCCACCCGTTATGCGGTTCTAACGCCAGGATTTTCAGGATCAGCATGTCCAGTGTTCCCTGGACCAGATCGGAAGGCTTGCTCACCTCGGTCTCCTCTCGGTTACCGAGTTAGACTAAACGCTGCTCCTCTCGGTTAGCAAGGGGAGCGCCATAAATTTGGTGGCTCGGCATTTTGGTTCGGAGTGAGGGTTGTTCGGGCAGGCGTGCGCTGGGGAGGCGGGGGCGGGCGAGGCGGAGCCCGCAGCCGGCACGCTCGCTGCGCTCGCGGGACGGACGAAGGCGTCCGTCCCTACACGATCTTTCGCTACGGGATGTTGCTGGCTACATATTCCCAGTTGGTCTTCTCGGTGAACATTTCTCCGGTGGAGTTGACGAAGGCACCGTGGGCGTAGGTATCGCCCTGAAGACGATCCATGAACCATGCGGTGGGATATCCCAGGTATCCGTAGACACCGTTGATGCAGGGAAACGGCGCTTGCGAGCAGTCGGGCTGACCGCCAAGATCGTTGTGACTTGGACCAATCAGCGTGCCCTTGACCTTGGCGACGGAGTTGGGCACGGCCTGATAGTAGGCGTCGATCGACTGCAGACCAGTGACGTTGTTCCCCTGAAAAGGAGGCGAGACGAAATCAGCGGAGCCGTCGACGAAGAAGATTGAGCCAGTAAGGTTGGCGGGATTGAAGAAGTTGGTGGAATTGCCGTAGATCTGGGCCGGGAGTTCAATGGGCAGCACGGTCTTGATCAGCCCGTTGGACTTGAGCAGTGCGTTTATGGCGCCGGTGGCTCCCTGGGAGTGTCCGAAGGCACCGACCTGGTTGACGTTGAGTTTGTGAAAAAACGGGCTGGTGGAATCGGAGTTGGCGGCAACCATGTATTTCGCGGCGTCCAGAATCGTTTGGCCCGGACCAGTCATCGGATCTTCGCTGGCCACAATGACGAACCCCCACGAAGCCATATGCCGGAGGAAGTACTCGGCCTGCTTAGGCGTGCCAAAGCTGCCATTTCCCCAGGTGAGGATCGGGTGGAGGAATCCATTCGCGCCCAGGTTGCTGGGATAGAAGAATACGCACTTATGGCCTTGAGAATCGCACGGAGTCGCACTCTCGCTTGAGGTGACGGGCCACGGCCCCGTAGCATAGTAGTGAAGTTCGATCGTGCCGGTCGGGTAGTTAGGCGGATTGTGGGGACAAGCAGGAATGACAACAAGCGCCAGAATGGCAAGCAAACCGGACCAGTAACGATTCATAAGTCCTCCCGAGTCTGTCGGAGGATAGTGCATCCAGCAGACGGCTCGTTTCAACGTTTCGGACTTCAGCACCGACGGTGACTCGGCTGATTTCCCTCTTTCTCTTGCAGCGGAATCAACGAGCTAGATCGGGACTGCGGCCTATCCTTTGTTTTTTCCATCCCATCTGCGAAACTGACCACTGAGAACTGAGAACTGAGAACTGAGAACTGAGAACTGAGAACTGAGAACTGAGAACTGAGAACTGAGAACTGAGAACTGAGAACTGAGAACTGAGAACTATTCCACCCATGGGCCGCATCCACGTACTCTCCGAGACCGTTGCCAACCAGATCGCCGCCGGCGAGGTAGTGGAGCGTCCAGCTTCCGTTGTCAAGGAAATGTTGGAGAACTCCCTCGACGCTGGGGCAACGCGCATCAAGATCAGCGTGGAAGCGGGAGGGAAGAAGCTGATCCAGATCACCGACAACGGTTGCGGCATGGTGCGCGATGACGCCATGCTGGCGTTCGAGCGGCATGCGACTTCCAAAATCAAAAACGCCGAAGACTTGTTGAGCGTCGCAACTCTCGGGTTCCGCGGTGAGGCGCTGCCCTCCATCGCCTCAGTATCGCGCCTGCGCCTGGAGACCCGGGCAGCAGATGAGTCTGCGGGCACTGTGATCGAGATCAACGGCGGC
>DATEHP010000017.1:0-3252 GCA_035279505.1 Candidatus Sulfotelmatobacter sp.
TCGACGCGAATCGAATACACATCCGGGATCAGGTGCGTCACCGAGTAGTTGCCGCTCTCGTTCGTCGTGGTCTCTGTCGATACGTTCTTGGTCTGGCTCGTGACGGTAACTTTCGCTCCGTTTACGGCCGCCCCTGATGGATCAGTCACGGTACCCAAGATGCTTCCGTAGACCGCTTGGCCCATTGCGCCGGGCACCCAGAGAATGCATAAAAGACTGATAGCCGCAACAGCGACCCACGCTGACCGTTTCATGAGACTTCCTCCTCAGACTTTCCTACCGACACGATTGCCCCAGAAATGCAGACGCGATACTTGACGAGACAGGGTGCAGTCGTAATACAAAACTATTAGCTGGATTAAGTTTCACTAGGTTTGATACTGTTACGGGAACGAAATCCAGCTACCGCAATAAGATACGGCTGACGGTTACCTTCCGGTTATATGGCTGTAACACATAGTTTCGCGATCGGTCGGGAGCAGTGCTTCCAACAAGTAGAGAGACTTACCAAAAGTCATAGCCTGCATTCTTCCGAATCCCTGTGCAAGCTCCTGCGGTATTTGGCGGAGCATTCCCTGGATCATCCTGGGGTCGCGCTCAAGGAGTACCAGATTGCGACCGAGGTCTTGGGCCGTCCGGCTGTATTCGATCCCCAGAGCGATTCCACCGTTCGCGTTCAAGCTGGGCGTCTCCGAGTGAAACTGGCAGAGTATTACGCACACGAAGGCGCCGACGACCCGATCCTGGTCGAAATCCCAAAGGGCTCTTACGTTCTGGTATTCCAACTGCGCGGTAAGCCAGGCACAGTACTGACGCCAGCGCCACGGATGGAACTGTCCGAGAAAAAGGACGAGGTTCGACCGTCAAATCACAGGTGGGTGCTTGCGGTCGGGGTACTGTTGATTCTTCTCGCTGTTTCAGTAGCGACAAGCGCGTTCCTGTTATCACGAGATCGCAACCAGCCGGTTGCAGCGCAGGCGATTCCAGCCGCGTATCGGCTCTTCTGGAGTCATTTCGTGGATGGTCCTCAGCAACCGCTGGTCGTCTTCAGCAACGGGAGCTTCGTCGGACGTCCGGAAACCGGGATGCGCTATTTCAATCCCGCGTCGGACGCGCGCTCCTTCATTCTCGACCACTACACCGGCGTCGGAGAAGTGCTGGCGATCCATCAACTCGATCGAGTGTTCTTCCTGCTGAATCGCCCCTTGCGCGTAAAGCGCGGGGCGCTGTTCACCCTGGACGACGCAAAGAACAACGATCTGATCTTTGTCGGATCTCCATCCGAGAATCTAACGCTGCTCGATATTCCCGGAACTCGGGAATTCATTTTCAAGCGGCTGGACTCGGGCCCACGCAAGGGAGACCTGGCGGTCCTTAACGTTCATCCTCAACCGGGCGAACCGGAGAATTTTCTTGCAACACCGGCGAATCATCCGACGGTAGAAGACTATGCTGTAATCTCACTTCTTCCTGGCCTGGATCCATCCCGTTCTATCTTGATTCTGGCCGGAAACTCGACGTTCGGAACACAGGCGGCGGTCGAATATGTTTGCCGTGAGGACTCGATTAAAGAACTGCTTCGGCGGTTGAATGTGTCCAAGACTGGTGATCTGAAGCCATTCGAAGCCCTTCTGCGCGTCAAGATCGCGCATGGTGTTCCCGTTGTGGAGGAGTTGGTGGCGCTGCGCAGCCGCAGCAATTAGAACTCAGCTACTTGCCCGGCGCCTTCAACTGCGGGTTCAACTCGGCGGCTTTTTCAAATTCCGTTTTTGCTTCGTCGCTTTTTCCACTCTGCTGGAGCGCGAGTCCAAGCTCGTAATGTGCCGCGGCATATTTCGGTTCGGAATGAATTGCCGCCCGAAATTGTGCGATGGCGCTGTCGAGATCACCGGCAGCGAGGAATCGCTTGCCGGAATTCGTGGAAACGGTCGCTGCCTGAAGATTGTTAGCCATGGCCGAAATTCTGGCGCCTTCTTTCGCCTCAGCAGCAGCCCCGTCGGCGTCTCCCAGCTGCCTTAGCACGCCTGCCAAGGTGGTGTGCGCTCCAGCAAAATCTGGCTGCAGCCGAATCGCTTCCCGCAGTTCTCTTGCCGAATCTGCGAGTTTTCCCTGCTGCTTGTAAACGGTCCCGAGAGTGTAGTGTGCTTCCGCGTAGTCCGGTTTTGATTCAAGCGCTTTCCGCAGCTCGTTGGCGGCATTGTCAAATTCTCCTCGCTGCCAGAACAGGATCCCTAAGGTGTAATGCGCGTCGGCAAGATCGGGCTGTAGACGGATCGCCTCCGCAAATTCCGGCACTGCTTTGTCGGGCTGATCTTTCAGCTTGTAGGCGAGGCCCAGGTTGTAATGAAGGGAAGCATCCGCCGGCGCAATTTTGATTGCTGTTTCCAGCTCAGTGACGGCCGCATCAAAATTCGCCAACTGGAGGTAGGCGGCCGCCAGGTTTCCCCGCAGGCTTCCATCTTGCGGGCGCAATTGCACTGCAGTTTTGAAAGTCGGAATGGACGCCTCAGCATCACCTTTCTGCAAGAGGGCTAATCCCAGGTCGTTGTATACCTCGGGATCATTGGGGTGCAGCTTCACTGCTTGATTAAATGCCGCCACGGCTCCATCCGCATCTCCGGCGCGCTGGCTGGCAATCCCTAATTCCACCTGCAAGTCGAACCATTCTGGCTTCAGAGCGGCCGTTTTCTTCAACTCTGCCAGAGCCTCGGCATTTTTCGATTGCGCGGTCAGAGTTTTCGCCAGGTAATAGTGAGCCGTCGCATCCTGCGGGTTCAGTCTCACGGCTTTGCCTAGTTCTTCTGCGGCATCATCGAGTTGCTGTTGTAGCAGTTGCGCCGCACCGAGATGAAGGTACGCCGACTCGAGGTTCGGCTGCAATCGGATCGCTTCCCTGAACTGGTTTTCGGCATCGGCAAATCGACTGCGTTGCGCAAAGATCGTCCCCAGTTCGTCCCGCAGGTCGGCACGTTCCGGTGCCAGTTCAATGGCGCGTTGCATCTCGGTCGACGCCTCGTCAGGTTGAGTCTGGCTGAGAATTCTCGCAAGAGTCCGGTGCGCCTCTGCGTTCGCTGGAGCCACCTTGGTCGCTGCTCGTGCTTCCTGCACGCCCTCCGCGAGATTTCCTTGCTTTGACAGAACGCTGGCAAGTGTCAGCTGCGCTTCTACGAGGTCAGGCCTGATCTTGAGTGCGGTCCGCAGATGTACGACCGCCGCCTCGTTCTCACCCTGCAGCGCCAGCACCCAACCGAG
>DATEHP010000018.1:0-7358 GCA_035279505.1 Candidatus Sulfotelmatobacter sp.
GCCCGACTGCCGACCAAGATTGTGATTGGGTTCACATCCAAGTGTGACGGTTAGCATCAGGGTTCTCCGCCCAGCAGATCGTCGATTTCTTCCAGCGCGCCGGAAACAGAGGGTTGAGCGGTAATTTGGGTGAGAGCCGACGGGCCTTGGATTACCGCCCCCTTTCTGGTTAAGTCTTTCATAATCAATCATCTGCGATAAGGTTGCTTTTGGTCGACGAGTGCGCACGCCGCGCAACTGCCGCAAGGGGCGACATTTTCTTAGTCCTGTCAGTGGCTGCTGATTCCCGGAAATTTGTGATTTAAATCACATTCGTCTGTGATCTCTCATCCGGCGGAGTTACCGCCTGTGACTCTAGTATTCCTCCCATCCTTAGGTACTGGACTAGAGGCCAACACACCTCTCGGAATTCATAACTAGGAGGCGATCCGATGAAGAAGCTGGGAATCCTTTTGCTTGGAGTGGTGCCTGTTCTGGTGCTGCTGTCGTTCAGCGCAATGAATCCGCCGAGAGTTGAGGCGGTCCCAAGTTATGCGAGGCAGACGGGGTTAGCTTGCAGCGGCTGTCACTACACACCCCCCGAGTTGAATCCTGCCGGACGCAGATTCAAGCTGCTCGGCTACGTGGACAGGGCCGACGAGACCAAGACCGTGAAGGCAGACGGAGGCAAAAAGCGCGCCGCCCTCGACCTGCTTGCTTCACTTCCGCTGTCGGTCATGCTGGACACTTCTTTTACGTCTACCAAGTCTCCCGTCCCGACGACACAGAACGGCAGCTTTGAAATGCCGCAAGATATCTCGCTTTTCCTATCGGGCGCGTGGACCACGCACATGGGCAGCTTTATCCAGGTGACATACGACACCCAAGACGACCACTTCACCATGGATAACACCGACATTCGTTATGCACGCATTGGGAAGCTCGGCGGCAAAGAAATGGTATTCGGCATAGACGTCAACAACAACCCAACGGTGGAAGACCTGTGGAATACGACTCCGGCCTGGAGGTATCCCTGGATCGCCAGCGATTGGGCGCCGACCCCGAACGCCGCTCCCCTCATTGATGGCGGACTCGGCCAGGACGTCGGAGGGATTGGCGTCTATGGGATGTGGAACAACCACCTGTACCTGGACGCGGCGCTTTACCGATCCGCGCACGTAGGCGCTGCTCAGCCGTTCACCGGAGGCGCGACCAACATCCGCGGACTTGCCCCTTATTGGCGATTGGCGTGGCAACAACTGACTGGCAAGACGCAGTATGAATTCGGCACCTACGGCATGCACGTGCGCTCCACTCCGGGCGCAATCACCGGACCCGACGGCTCGACGCTTTCGGCGCAGGATTCATTCACGGACTGGGCTGTGGACAGTCAAATTGACCGGACGATGTTCCGCACCGATGTGCTTTCATTTCGAGCCACGTTCATCCACGAGAACAACGACTTACTCGGCACTCTGGCCGCCGAGGGGGCAGCACAGGGCTCGCACCATCTGAACACGGTCATGGCCAATGCCGAATATCACATCGGCAACAAGTACACGGGGACGTTCGGGTGGTTCAATACGACCGGCACTTCCGATCTCGGCCTGTATCCATCCGGTGCAGTCAGCGGCAACTTCAATGGCGACCCGAGGGGCTCAGGCTATATCGCCAATGTTACGTACTGGCCCTGGCAGAACCTGATGCTGGGCGCGCAGTATACCGGTTATACCCGGTTCAATGGCGCTCTCAACAATTATGATGGCGCCGGCCGCAACGCGAACTCGAACAACACGGTATATCTGGACGCGAAAATCATTTTCTAGGACCGAGGACTCTGGAGTCAAAAAGGAGAACAGGAATGAAGACCAAGTTATTCGTACTCGCAGTACTGATCGCCGGATTGGCAGTTAGCGCATGGGCAGGCGATATAGAAGGCAAGGTTACCGGAATGAAGGGGAAGTCGGTGGTTTATGTCGATGTCATTGCCGGCAAGACGTTTCCGGCTCCCAAAGATCATCCGGTCATGGACCAAAAGGGACTCATGTTTTCCCCGCACGTTATGCCAGTCCAGCAGGGCACGACGGTGGAGTTTCTGAACAGCGATACGGTGCAGCACAATGTGTTCTGGACCGCGATCGGCGGCGACAAGAAGTTGGGACATAACCTGGGAACGTGGCCGAAGGGCGAAAAGCGTTCGTTTACGTTCGACAAGCCTGGCGTCGTGCCAGTGCTCTGCAACGTACATCCCGAGATGGCAGGATACGTCGTGGTCAGCCCCACGCCTTATTTCGCTGAGACCGACGACAGCGGGCCTACAAGATAAAAGACGTTCCCGACGGCAGCTACACCGTGACCGCCTGGCATGAAGGAGCCAAGAATCAATCGAAGCCAGTCACAGTAGCCGGCGGCGGCAAAGCGGATTTCGCCCTGACGAAGTAAGCAGCGAAACTTGCGGGGAGGCGGGAGGCAACCGCCCCCCTGCATCTGTTTTCCCAGTGCGAAAGAGTGTACGTACAGCCTGGAAGAAGATAGCGTGCCGCAATGCTGAAGCGATTCAAAAACAAGAAGGTCGACGCGGATTGGCTGCACACGAATTTTCCCTGCATGATGGCCTGTCCGGCACACACGAATGCCGGACGCTACGTCGGCCTGATTGCGGAGGGACGATTCGAAGAGGCTTACCGCCTGGCGCGTGATCCGAATCCGCTGGCGAGCATCTGCGGGCGCGTTTGCGCGCATCCTTGTGAAACAGCGTGCCGGCGCGGAGAAATTGATCGGCCGATCTCGATCCGGGCGTTAAAGCGATTTCTCACCGAGCAATACGGTCCTGAGTCAAAGCGTCCCATCAATGTCAACGAAGGGCGCGGGCAGGACAAGCTTCCCTTCAAAGTTGCGGTGGTTGGCGGAGGGCCTGTGGGGCTGTCGGCTGCTCACGATCTCGCGCTGATGGGTTATGCGGTGACGATCTTCGAAGCCGCTCCGGTCGCGGGCGGGATGTTGTATCTGGGAATTCCCGAATACCGATTGCCTCGCAGTGTGGTGGAGGCGCAAGTCCGAGAGATTCTGGAGACGGGTGACATCACACTGAAGCTGAATCAGGCTGCCGGGCGCGACTTTACGGTTTCCGAACTACGGCGACAGGGCTTTGATGCGGTGCTGATCGCTGTGGGAGCGCATCGCAGCCGCGATCTCAGCATCCCCGGGGTCGATCTCGACGGAGTGCACAAGGGCATCGATTTTCTGCTCAATGTGAATCTGGGATACAAGTTCACGATTGGGAAGAAGGTCATCGTCATTGGTGGTGGAAATGTGGCGATGGACGTAGCACGCTCGGCGGCACGCGAAGTTGTGAAGCAGCACGCGGGTGGAGTGGAAGATGCGGAGCCTTCCGCGGAGAATGTGTCGGCGGTGGCGACTAGGGAAATGGTCGACATTTCGCTGTCCGCGTTGCGCATGGGCGCACGCGAGGTAAACCTGGTCTGCCTGGAGCGCCGGGAGGAAATGCCCGCGGCTTTGGAAGAAATTGTCGAGGCCGAAGAGGAAGGGATCATCATGTATCCCGGTCTTGGGCCCAAGCGCGTTGTGGGAAGAGACGGCAAGGTCGCTGCTCTAGAGACTCTCAAGACCAAGTGGGTATTTGATCAGAATAAGCGGTTCAATCCGGCGTTTTACGAGAACAGCGAGAGTCAGATCGAGTGCGACACGATCATCATGGCGATCGGGCAAGCGCCTCGGCTCGACTTCTTCACTCCTGAAGACAAAGTGGAAATTTCACCGCGCGGGCTGATCGCGGTCAATCCACAGACGCTGATGACGTCGGCTTCCGGCATCTTTGCGGGGGGCGATTGCGTGTTTGGCCCACGGCTCATCATTGACAGCGTGGGTGATGGGAAGCGTGCGGCGGTTGGCATCGACGAATATCTGCGAGGCGGAAAACATCCGGAACCGGTGATCGAGGTGGAACTGCTGAAGCGCCATGCGATGCCGCTGGGATATCTGGACATCAACCGGCAACCGGTGCCGATGCTTCCCTTGGAGCGTCGCACGGGCGTGACCGAGGTTGAGGTTGGGTACGACGCAGCCAGCGCGATGGCCGAGGCACAACGCTGCCTGCACTGCTGGGTCAATACGATCTTCGAGGGAACTCCGGAAGACGGCAGCATGTGCATTCTGTGTGGCGGATGCGTGGATGTTTGTCCGGAGAAATGCCTGGAACTGGTTGCGCTCGACCGCATTCAGTTCGAGCCGGAAGCGGTGAAACACATTCGCGATAATCAGGAGTGTTTTGGCGTAGAGCTCGATGAAGTTGCGGCCGACGAGTTGGGTGTCGTAAGCGGAGCGGCGATGCTGAAAGACGAAACGCGCTGCATCCGGTGCGGACTCTGCGCAATGCGCTGTCCGGTGGGCACCATCACGATGGAATCGTACAACCTGCTTCCTGCAGAGCCGACGGGATTGATTTCGATCGCCGCAATTGGGGCGGGATTGCAGAGGTAGGCAAGGGGCACTATGGCGGAAGAAAAGAAGGGCGAACTGGGAAGTGAACTCAACCGGCGCCAGTTTTTCACCAAACTTGGGTTGGGTTCGTTGAGCATTGCGGCTGTCGGGACCGCGGCGTTTTCCTATCAATATCTGGAGCCGAATGTACTGTACGAGCCTTCTCCGGTGGTCAATGCGGGAAAGCCGGACCGCTATCCGCTCGACTCGGTGACGCTTGATGTGAATAACGGGATCTATATCATCCACTCCCAAGAGGGCTACTTTTCGTTGAGCGCTGTGTGCACCCACCTCGGATGCCTCACCGCATGGAAGCAGGAATTGGGCATCATCGCCTGCCCTTGCCACGGCAGCAAGTTCGAGCAGAGCGGTAAGAAGATCGAAGGTCCAGCGCCCAAGCCGCTGCCGTGGAAACGCATGTGGCTCAACGATGACGGCGATCTACTGGTCGATCGCTCCACCGACGTTCCAGCACTGGCGCGGGATTCCTTCGTGAGGATCTGATATGGCGAAAACCGTAGACCAATATTTCGACGAACTGCAGCAGACAAGAGTCTGGCGGTCGATCTTCCGGAGCGGAACCGGGTCGAGCACGCTGAAGCGCGCGCTGGCCATTCAGCAGAACGTGTTCCTGCACTTATTCTCGACGAAGGTGCGGACGCGCATGTTGAGCTTCAGCGCGACGTGGTATCTGGGAACACTCACGTTGGGAACATTCCTGATCCTGGTCGCAACCGGCATTCCGCTGATGCTCTATTACCATCCCTCGGCGCCGCAGGCCTACGCCGACACGAAAGACCTGCAATTCGTAGTGTCGTCAGGAATGTTTTTGCGCAACCTGCATCGCTGGTCGGCCCATGCAATGGTGTTCCTGGTATTCGCGCACATGTTCAAAGTGTTTTATCGCGGAGCCTACCGGCCACCGAGAGAATTCAACTGGGTGATCGGCGTTGTACTGCTTCTCATCACGCTACTTCTCAGCTACACCGGCTACCTGCTTCCCTGGGACCAGCTAGCCTACTGGGCGATTACGGTGGGATCGAACATCGCATCGGCCGTTCCGGTTGTCGGGGACAAGATTCACTTCCTGCTATTGGGCGGAAATGCAGTCAATGCCAATGCCCTGCTCCGCTTCTATGTGCTGCATTGCATGATTCTTCCGCTGGCGGCGATCTTCTTCGTCGCAATTCATTTCTGGAGAATCCGCAAGGATGGCGGACTCTATTCTCATGCGAGTGAACCGGCGACCTTGAGGGCTGCCTCAAAGGATGCAGCGGCCCTTACGGAGGCGCGATAGCCATGGCAGAATCCAAAGACTTCATCGCTGGCGTCGGCTCGAATGCAAAGAAATCTCCGCGACGGATTGTTTTTGTCACGCGGCGAACTTCAGCGCAGGTAAAGGCCGAGACAGAAGATCAGATACAGACTTTCCCGGAAGTGTTGTTCCGCGCGGCAGTGGCGATCATGACGCTGGCGGTCGTGCTGATTTGGATCGCACTCTTGTTCAATGCGCCGCTTGAGGGACTGGCCGATCCATCGCATACGCCGAATCCTGCAAAGGCGCCGTGGTATTTCCTTGGTCTTCAGGAACTGCTGCATTATTTCCCGCCAGTTGTGGCAGGTGTACTGATTCCGGGCTTGGTGGTGATGGCACTGATCGTAATTCCGTACTTCAAGGTCAACATCGAGGCCGGCGGACTCTTCCAGAAGCACCGCGAAAAGCGACTCCAAATCTTCTATAGCGTGGCGGGCGGACTGTCTCTGTTTCTGCTTCTTTTTAAGTCGCGGTTGTACTATGCCGTGCTCCGGCTTAAAGGTGAACCAGAACCGCTGTATGCGGCTCTCGTCCCGACTCTGATCATCTCCGGGCTGATGATTCTGGCATCGAAGAGCTCTCCGCAATCTCCTTCCCCGTTTCGGCGCTATCTAGCGGGCAGGCCGCTTTCATATTGGGTGATGACTTGGTTCCTATTCGAACTGGTGGTGCTGACGGCCATCGGGACATTTTTCCGCGGGCCAGGTTGGGCGTGGGTCTGGCCATGGCAGGGTTCATAGAAATGATCGTAACTATCAAAATCGGGATGCAGCGATCATGAAAGAAAAACTTAGGTCGCTCTGGCAGAAATTGTTCGGAGATAGTGTGCGCGCGTTCGGCGTGGTCAGCCTGGTTTTCCTGGCATCGATGGCGATAGCGCCGGCAAAGAATTTCTTCAGCGAGTGGCGTCATTATCAGCACGGCTATCTGGGCATGATCCGCAACCGAAGCGAGGCGAACACGCTGCGACGGCATTTTCAGGGAGGGATTCAGCAGATCTGGCTGCCCGACCTTGGCGTGGTGGACCGTTGCACAAGCTGCCATGTGGGACTGAAAGAACCGACGTTAACCGATGTGGCCCAGCAACCTTACAGGAAGCATCCGGTCATTCCACACAATCTGGACCAGTTCGGATGCACCGTCTGTCACCGGGGACAGGGCGCAGCAACAACGGTCGCTGAGGCTCACAGCAGCACCCTGGCGTGGGAGCAGCCGATTCTTCCTGCAAAGTTCGTCGAATCGTCGTGTGGACAGTGTCATCGCGGCCCGCTGCCGGGGACGCCGCAACTCAATCTGGGACGCACCCTGCTTTCGCGATCAGGATGCGTGCATTGCCACGCGGTGAAGTTGCCCGACGGCAGCACAGTGAAGGCTACGGATGATCCGCCGTCCCTTTCGCACATCGCGGACAAGACCACGCGCGAGTGGATTTATGCATGGTTGAAGGATCCGCAGGCTTATGCGGTGACGTCGACGATGCCGAATTTCAGGTTAAGCGACGACGACGCGCGGGATATATCGGCGTTCCTCATGTCGAACAGCACACCGGTTGCGGGAGACAACG
>DATEHP010000019.1:0-16555 GCA_035279505.1 Candidatus Sulfotelmatobacter sp.
TTCCCGCCATCCGCAGCTCAGCGAACCCGAGCACCTCGGGATCGCGACGCAGATCGCGATCGGCGCCCTGCGCTATTTCATGCTGAAGTACACCAAGCAGTCGGTGATCGCGTTCGATTTCAAAGAAGCTCTCAGTTTCGAGGGTGAAACCGGGCCATACGCCCAATATGCAGTTGTGCGCGCCACCAGTATCTTCCGCAAGGCAGGAGTTGACGCAGACACCTTCAGCGATTCTTTAATAGCGAACCCGTCAGCTGACCGCTTTGCTCCGTACCTGTCAGGCGATGCCGGAAATGAAATCTGGGAACTTTGGCTGGCCGCGTCCAAGACCTCCTATATAGTCAGCCAGTGCATCGCCACGACGGAACCGGCTTATCTGGCCAAGGACGTGTTTCAGCTGGCTCAGCTTTTTAACACGTTCTATCATCGTCATCCCATCCTTGCCGAGCCCGAGGAGAAGCGAAAGCAATTCCTGTTAGCCACTGTGGCTGTGGTCCGGCGTGAGCTGATTCGGGCCCTTGCGGTCATGGGCATCACCGTGCCTCCTGTCATGTAAAATGCGTGCCAGCATGCGGCGGGCTCGTGCTGCATCCCCTGTGCCATGACCAACTCCGCCTCGCGATCGACTTCGCATCCGGTGTTTCGCCGTATCGTCCTGCTTCTGCTTGCATTCCTGCTACTTCTGGCGGTGGCGGGATTTCTCTACGAGAACATTTCCGAAGCCCGCGACCGGCGCTTCAACCCCATGCAGGGCCGAGTGCTGGACGTGGGCGGCCGCAAGATGCACATCGAATGCACGGGCGAGGGAAGTCCCACTGTCATCCTCGATTCCGGACTTGGCGACAGTTCCCTTTCTTGGCGCAAGGTGCAACCGCAGATCGCCAAATTTACTCGAGCGTGTTCCTACGACCGCGCCGGACTCGGTTACAGCGATCCCAGTTCCAAGCCTCGCACCAGCAACGTGATTGCTCAGGAATTGCATGCCCTACTACAGGCTGCACGCGTTTCCCCACCGTACGTCATCGTCGGCCACTCTATGGGCGGATATAATGTCCGCGTCTACACGAGTCTCTACCGCAATGAAATCGTCGGGATGGTTCTGGTGGACGCATCTCATCCCGACCAGGAGAACCGCTTTCCGGCTGAGTTGAAGAACATGGAAGGAAGCTGGCATCGTGAGGCGCAGTTCGTTGCCTACACCATGCCCTTCGGGATCCCGCGACTGCTCGGTCTGTGCGAAAACGATGCTGTGACTCGAGCCGCTGACTGTAATTGGCATAGTGCCAGAGAACAGCTGGCCGAAATCAGCGCCTTTTCGGAGAGCGCCGCTGAGACAGCCAGTACCGGCTCGCTGTCAGACCTGCCGCTGGCCGTGCTCTCGCACGACCCCGACAAGCCTTCGAGTGACTTACCGCCGGACCTCGCGAAAACGACCAACGAGGCTTGGGAGAAAATGCAGGAGGAGCTGGCCCACCTCTCAACTCGGGGGACACAGACTGTCGCCAAGAGCAGCGCACACTACATTCAGATCGACCGTCCCGACGTTGTCATGGACGCCGTGCGCAATGTAGTCGACCAAGCGCGCCCAGTTCAGTCGCAATCGGCCCCAGCCAATCGTTGATTGCTCCTGACTCTGAGCCTGCGAACCTGTTACCCTTTTCACTCACCTTGAACGTCCCTTGTCGCCGACAGAAGCTAGCGCCGGCGTCCCACCGGCTGTCGCGAGGCCATCTTGGCCTCGCTCCGGCACGTTCCCAAAAGCGTTTTAGGAGTTCTTGATGGAAACCCCTGCACGCAAGACGTACCTCCTGACTGTCGCGATCCTTCTCCTTGGACTCGCAAGCCCCGGTTTCGTACATTGCCAGGACACCGCCGCCGGGGCGCCGCCCACTCCTTCCACCGAGCGCCCGCGCATCGGACTCGCCCTCAGTGGTGGAGGCGCGCTCGGTCTCACAGAGATCGGCGTCATCAAGTGGATGGAAGAAAATCATATCCCCATAGACCGCATCGCCGGCACGAGTATGGGCAGCATCATCGGTTCCATGTATGCGACCGGGATGACCCCGGCGGAAATCCAGAAATTCGCAGAAAAGATCGATTGGGATCAGGCGTTCCTTCCCGAACCTGGATATGCGGAGCTTTCGTATCGCCGCAAACAAGACCGCCGCGACTTCCTGGTCGCCTCGGCCCTGGGGCTCAAGCACGGTCTCAAAGGCCCGAATGGACTCAACTCCGGCCAGGCCGCGGGATTGCTTCTGGACCGCATCGCGTTCGCGGAGGTGGGGATTACGAACTTTGATGATTTGCCGATCCCCTTCCGCTGCGTCGCGACCGACATGCAG
The DNA here is from genome assembly GCA_035279505.1 of Candidatus Sulfotelmatobacter sp. Taxonomy (GTDB): domain Bacteria; phylum Acidobacteriota; class Terriglobia; order Terriglobales; family Acidobacteriaceae; genus Sulfotelmatobacter. The sequence continues at coordinate 2,343 of DATEHP010000019.1, forward strand.
AGCGGCGAGGCGATTGTTTTGCGTGACGGTTTTCTCGCAGACGCAGTTCGAGCGTCCATGGCGATTCCCGGTGTCTTCACTCCGGTGGAGCTGAATGGCCGCATCCTGGCTGATGGCGGCATGGTGCAGAACATTCCGGTCGAGACCGTTCGGGACATGGGCGCCGACGCCGTGATCGCCATCGAACTTCACTATCCTCCCGGCGACATCGGACAGTTAGGAACTCTGGTTGGCGTGTTGTCGCGGGCCATCGACGTCATGATCACCCAGAATGAGCACCATTCCCTGGCGCTGGCAAAGGCCAAGGTCCGCGTCGATATGAAGGGATTTGCCATTACCGACTACGACCGAGTCGATGAGCTCGTCCAGCTTGGATATAAAGCCGCGGCCAGCCAAGCCGCTGAGCTCCTGCCATACGCCATCATTGATTCCGCCGAGTGGCAGCGATATCTCGACGCGCGCTACGCAAGAAAACGCGTACCCATGACCAAGGTCGACCAAGTCGTGGTGGCTGGCGCCGATCCCGATACTGATCGCAGGATTCAACAGGAAGTCACGAAAAGCGTGCAGGGTTCACTCGACCTTCCACAACTCGAGAAGGAGCTTACGAGGATTGCCGGCGAGGGTCAGTTCGACCGCTTGGGATATGAGGGTTTCACCCAAAATGGCGTACCCGCGCTGCGCGTAACCGCCCACGAAAAAAAATACGGTCCGCCGTTTATCGACTTGGCAGTGAATGTCGAAGGCTCTGGCGTTGCAACCTTTGATTTCTCCGCCGGCACTCGTGTCACATTCATGGATCTGTTTCATCGCGGAGGCGAGTGGCGATCGGATCTTCTGTTCGGCTCCAGTAACCTGGCGGCCACTGAGTATTACCAGCCGCTGGGACCTTCGCGGTTTTTCGTGGCGCCCTACATCTTCACATCCAAGTGGGCCCGGAATTCATTCAGCAGCCTCACCCGCATCGCCGTGTTCGGCGACGAGCGCGCCGGTGGCGGCCTCGATATTGGTTTCAAGTCCGGCCGCCGCAGCGAATTTCGCCTCGGCTACGAGCTGTTCGAAGGGAAATTGGCCCCCCTGATCGGAGCCGCCGGTTTACCCATTGTCCACGGCAGTACGGGCGAATTCCGGACGCGTTTTGTTTGGGACGGCCAGGATAGCCCCTCCGTTCCCGGCCGCGGGTCTCGCGTTGTGGCGACAGCCACGCGCGTGCTGCAGAGTCCGGGCCTGGCACACCCAATCGGGCAGGTTGACATACAAAGCTCCAACTTCGTGCGTCTGGGCGACAAGACCTCGCTATTTATGGATGCCTCCGGCGGAACAACATTTCATGGATCTGCCGGTCCATTCCAAGTTTTTTCTCTGGGCGGCCCGTTTCGTCTGGGTGCCTATCTTCCTGATGAATTTCTCGGGAATCACTACGCGTACGCATCTCTTGGTTTTCGGCGAGAACTCTATCGCCTGCCTCAGTTGGTGGGACGGAAGATCTACTGGGGCGGATGGTACGAAGCAGGATCTGCGTTCGGAAACCAAATCAATAGTCGTGGACCCGTGGTTGTGCGCGGCACGTTCAATCTGGGAGTAATCGCCGATACGATCGTAGGCCCGATTGCATTAGCGGGCAGCGTCAGTCCGACAGGTCAAAGCCGCGTAAATTTCTCGATTGGGAGATTGTTTTAGAAGCAGTCAGCAGTGAGCAATGAGTAGTGAGCAAAACGCGGCGTGCTTGGGTTTTAGCTCATTGCTCATCGCTCATTGCTCACCGCTCATTTCATTGATGCCATATCAATCACGAACCGGTAGCGCACATCGCTCTTGAGCACGCGCTCGTACGCCTCATTGACCTTCTGAATCGGTACAACTTCGATGTCGCACGGAATTTTGTGCTTGGAACAGAAATCCAACATCTCCTGCGTCTCGCGTATGCCTCCAATCTGCGATCCCGCTAGACTGCGGCGTCCGGCGGTGAGGGAAAAGGCTGCGATCGGAATATCTTTCTCAGGAAGCCCGACTATCACCATCGTTCCGTCGACCCCAAGCAGGTCAAGATACTGCTTCCAATCCACCAGCGCCGAGACCGTGTTGATGATCAGGTCGAAGTGTCCCTTTAGTTTTGTGAATGTTTCGGGATCAGACGTGGCGTAAAAGTTATCGGCTCCCAGCCGTTTTGCATCGGCCTGTTTCTTGAGCGAGTGGCTGAGAACCGTGAGTTCCGCTCCGAGTGCATGCGCCAGTTTCACCCCCATATGGCCGAGCCCGCCCAGTCCAACAATGGCCACTTTCTTCCCAGGGCCCGCTCCCCAGTGCTTCAGTGGTGAGTACAGCGTGATTCCCGCGCAGAGCAGAGGTGCGCAAGCGTCGAGTGGCAGATTCTCAGGCATCCGCAGCACGTAATTCTCATCCACCACGATTCTCTCGGAATATCCACCGTACGTCGGTGCGCCTTCTTTGTCGCGCGCGTTATAGGTCCATATGGTCCCCAGCGTGCAGTATTGCTCGAGCCCTTGCTTGCATTCCGGGCACGTGCGGCAGGAATCGACGAAGCATCCCACGCCAACCTTATCGCCGATCTTGTACCTGGTGACGCTCTTCCCGACCGCGGTAACGATTCCAGCGATTTCATGTCCCGGAACCATGGGGAAAATCGCTTCCTCCTGATACTCACTCCATTCGTCACGAGTCTGATGGATATCGGAGTGGCAGATGCCGCAGTACTTGATCTCGATTACAACATCGCGTTCACGTGTTTCTCTCCGCTGAAACTCCCACGGTCCCAGAGGAGCCTTAGCTGCCGGAGCTGCATATCCCTTGCACTTGCTCATGATTGCTCTCTTTCTGAAAGATTCACAGCAATGACTATAGATGATGCCGGTGAGCATCGGTTTCGCGGCAAGGCGCCTATTCAAAGAACGTATCACCCGATTTCACCTGCTCGCTCCCGGTTGGTATACTGCGCCTCTCAGTTCAATCTTAGAAATTTGCCCCGAGGCAATCTCTGGTGCGCCTGGACAAACGCCTTTCTCTAACTCTGCTGCTGGTCGCGATCTCTGCCGGAGCGCAGCAGACCTCGACCCAAACTCCTTCGAAACCGATCTTCAATCTGCAAGAGGTCATGATTCCAGTCCGCGATGGCATTCATCTGCAAACTGCAATCCTGACGCCAGTCGGCCAGCAAGGGCCCTTGCCGATTCTATTCCGCCGTACTCCGTATGGCGTTCCTGAAAAGCCCCCTGAGCAGATGCCGTCATCGATGAAAGAACTCGCCCAGGATGGTTACATTTTCGTTATCCAAAATCTGCGGGGACGCTTCAAGTCCGAGGGAGTCTTCAACCTTTCTTCGTGGGTCGACCCCCACGATCCCAGGGCCACGAACGAAACGACTGATGCCTACGACTCGATCGAGTGGCTGGTGAAGAATGTTCCCAATAATAACGGCAAAGTCGGAATGTACGGCGTCTCCTACGATGGTCTCACGACAGCGCTGACACTGCTCCATCCGCACCCCGCGCTCAAAGCGATCAGTGAACAGGCCTCGCCCGTCGATCAGTGGATGAACGACGACGATCATCGCTACGGCGCACTTCGTGAGAGCTATGACTTCGAATATGCCGTGATGGAGCAAGCCGACAAGAACAAGAACACCCACTTCGACTTTGAGACCTACGACACCTACGAGTGGTATCTCATGCTGGGACCGCTCTCTAATATCAATGCGAAATACCTGCACGGCTCAATTCCTTACTGGAACTCCAGCGTGGAACATCCTGACTACGACGAGTTCTGGAAAAAAGAAGCATGGGTCAATCAGCTTCATGCCTCAACTGTCCCCAACCTGAATGTCGCTGGATTCTGGGATCAGGAGGATCCCTGGGGTCCGTGGCAGATCTTTCGTCACGCGGAAGAGAGCGATCCGGAGCACACAAATTTCATCGTGGCCGGTCCGTGGTTCCACGGCGAATGGCAAGCTGCGAAGGGAGAGGGCATCGGGCTCATCCCCTTCGGAGGACATGAGACCTCGCGCGAGTTCCGCGAGAACATCGAAGCGCCGTTCTTCCGCTACTACTTGCACGACAAGGGTGAGAAACCGCAGTGGCAGGCCAGCACGTTCCAGAGCGGGTCGAATACCTGGCACACCTATGCCGTGTGGCCGCCCAAAGAAGCAAGGAATACGAATTTGTATCTCCACGCTGACGGCACGCTCTCATTCAGCGCGCCGGAAGCGAAGACCAGCAAGGGATTTCGCGAATACGTTTCTGATCCCGGCAATCCTGTGCCTTACCGCCAGCGGCCGATATCCCCGACCTATCCCGGCGGCGACTGGCGCACGTGGGAAGTCGCGGACCAGCGTTTCGTCGACCACCGGCCAGACGTTTTGTCATTCGTAAGCGAACCGCTCGATCACAACATAACCATGACCGGTCCCGTCGCGGCTGATTTGTTTGCGTCCACCTCAGGCACCGACAGCGATTTCGTCGTCAAGTTGATTGATGTGTATCCGCAGGATGCGCAGAAAAATGCCTGGAACGCTGATGAAGGACCAAAGCCCGGCGGCTACGCCCAGTCGCTAGACGGATACGAGTTGCCGATTGCAATGGAAGTCAGACGGGGCCGCTATCTGGCGAGCTATGAAAAGCCGCAGCCCTTGATCCCGAACAAACCCACCGAGTGGAACGTTCCTCTGAGAGATCGCGACCACGTCTTTCTCAAAGGCCACCGCATCATGGTTCAGATTCAGTCCACATGGTTTCCGGTGATCGACCGAAATCCGCAGAAGTTCGTGCCTAGCATCTACAAAGCCACAGATGCCGATTTCGTCCCGGCCACACAGCGTGTGTACTGTTCGCAAGAACTGCCTTCGCACATCGTGCTGCCGCTCATGCCGTGAGGAGGGATTTGTAATTGGGTAATTTTGTAATTTTGAAACCCGACTTCCGGGCCCCTAATGCTTTTCAAATTACTCAATTACTAAATTACCCAAGTACAAATTACTAAGGGCCCGGGTGCGGAACCGGGCCCTATTCCATTTCTATTTGCCGCCCGCATTCCCGTGCTGTCCCAGCCACGAGGCCAATTGCGGCTCCTGTTGCGACTTCAAATCGATACAGTTGTTGATGCGCTCAATCGACTGTCGATAAGTCCGTTCCGCCGCCGCGATCTTGTGCGCGTTAAAGAACTCCGTCACCTGATCGCGCATTCCAGCGTCACAGAAACCGCTGGTGGCTCTTACTACCTGTGCGCTCGCAAATGGGCCTCCTGCCTTCTCGATCTCAGGCCAGTGCTGGCGGATGAAGTCCCAGGCCAACTTCTCTCCATCTGGGTTTCCGAGCACACCCGTAACCAGTTGCAGAGCATCTTGGGACCGCACGTCCGGCGAGATCGCGAAGTCCAGTGTGCGTTGCAACAGCTTCGGATCAGTGAACTGAGGCAGCGTGAAGAAGTAGGTGTAATATTCCTCTGGCGATTTCGGATTTTTCAGGGCAGCCATGACCTTGTCATAGAAGTCGGCATCTCCCTTGATGGCGGCGAGGCCAAGCGCTGAGCCCGCCAACTGGTGGTCCACGGACGCGGGATCGGCCAGGGCTTTGTCTGCGATGGTTCGCGCCTCAGCCAGCGCGTCAGGATCACGAGCATCCTGGCCAAGCGCCGTCAGCACACGCGACCGCAAAGTCCTCTGTTCGTCGCTTTCGTTTGGCTTGGGCTCCCAACCCACTTCCTTCATGATTGGAGTGAGATATTGCTGCAGCCACGATCGGAACGAATCGCGGTCGCTGTCGTTAGGAAGATATTGACCAATGTAGTCGATCCGTCCCAGAACATCCTCCAACACGGCGCGGGTGCGGTCGTTTTGCAGACCCTGCGCGAAAGCGAGGTAATCGCCCACCGGTTCACGGCCAACCCTCACCGACGCCCATATGTCGTTCTGCAGCGAGATCCTTTCCCCCGGGCTCAATTTCGTTTCCGCATCATGCGCCAGAGCACGCACTGCATCCGGCTGGTATCCGTCGCGGTAATAGCCCGTTGCGCCCGCGTTCGCGAGAACCCAATTCGAGCATCCCGGCAGTGTGAATGTTTCTTCCTTCTTAGTCAGCAGCTCGCACTTTGCGGCGCCGGTGGTCGCTGATCCTTTCAGGCACACTGGAATCTGCCAAAGCTGATCGTTCGGAGAATCGAACTTCGAGCGGTCGAAATAATACCGCTGTTGCCTGGCTGTGACATTGGTGGAGTTCCCAGAGCATTGCGCTTTCACATTGATGATCGGCTCGCCCGCCTGCTTCACCCATGTGGGCATGATCTTGTCGACTGGCTTTTTTGAAGTCTTCGCCTGGGCATCCCAGAAGTCCTCGGCGGTCGCATTTGCGTATTGGTGCTGTTTCAGATAGGCATTGACTCCCGCGCGGAAGGTCTCCTCTCCCAGATACGACTCAAGCATCCGCAGAACTGCGGCCGCCTTTCCGTACGCGATGCCGTCAAACAGCTCCTGAATCTGCGCAGGCGTCTCCGCCGCCTGATGAATTGGACGTGTGTTGGCCAGCGCGTCCACATTGAGCGTTCCACCAGTGCCGCTGACGTCGTCGAGGCCGAAGTTCCATTCGGGTTTCCACTTCTGAATCGGTTTGCTAGACATCCATGTAGCGAATCCTTCATTCAGCCAAACGTCATCCCACCATTTCATCGTGACCAAATCGCCGAACCACATATGGGCAATCTCATGCGCGGTCACCGAGGCTATCGTCTTCTTGAGGTCGACCGCACCCTGCGTGTCGTCGATCAGCAGCAATACCTCGCGGAAGGTGATGCAGCCGATATTTTCCATGGCTCCCGCGGAAAAGTCCGGGAGGCCAATCAAGTCCAGCTTGCCGTAGGGATACTTGATCCCAAAATACTTGTCGTAATAGCCGACATTCTGTTCGGCCACTTCGAGCGCGAACTTGCCCATTTCTTTCTTGCCCGGCGTGCTGTAGACGCGAATCGGAATGCCATCCACCGAGCCTTCCACGTATTCGAAATTTCCGACAACCAGAGCCGCCAGATAGGACGACATCTTTGCTGTCGTGGCGAACTTCACCGTGTGCTTTTCGCCCGGTCCGGGCGTGTCAGAGACGACTTTGTAGTTGGAGATGGCGACCTGCCCTTTATCAGCTACGGCTGTGATGTCGAAAGTTGCTTTGTAGTCGGGTTCGTCAAACGACGGAAAGGCGCGGCGGGCATCCGTGGCCTCAAACTGCGAGGCGGCATATTTGCGACCCTGATCGTCTTTGCCAAGATACAGCCCGCGCATCTCGCTATTGAGAATCCCTGTGTACGTGATGTGGATCGTTGCCGGACCGGCAGCCAGAGGTTTCTCGACCGACAGCACGACCATTTCTTTCTCTTTTTCGGGCGCGACGGTCGCCTTTTGCGTCGTGCCTCCGCTCGCGATCGTTACTTCGTGGAAGTCGATGTCGACCGCATTTAGCGTGATCTCGGAAGTTGGCTTTAGCACACGGAGGGTGATCGTTTCGTCGCCTGCAAACTTCGCGTTTTCCAGATCCGGAGTGAACGTAAGCTTATAGTTTTCTGGTCTTGCCGTCTCGGGCAACCGCTGGGCAGTTGCCACGTAGAGAGTCAGCAAAACAAAAATCACAACTGCAAGAGTCTTCTTCATGGAATGGTCCTCAGAGGTAGATTCGGATGGCCCGATGATCTCGTTGCCCCAGGCTTATGTGGCGACAGCCGCCTCGGCTGTCCCGCGCGGGCGAAGCCCCGCGGAATTCCCCACTCGCGCACACACCTGGTTCTTAAAAAGTTCACTGACGCGCTGCGATAACCCCATTCATCACTGTCACCCGACAGTGATTTGTCCCGTACCAGTATGGGATCTCACGATAATCCCCGACGTCGAAGAGAGCGAAATCAGCGTCTTTTCCCGGTTCGATGCTGCCCTTACAGTCTGCCAGACGGAGCGCCCAAGCTCCATTGATGGTCGCGGCTGCAATAGCTTCCGCCGGAGACATTTTCATCTGTGTGCACGCCAGCGACATCGCCATGGGCATGCTGATCGTCGGCGAAGTTCCCGGGTTATAGTCTGTTGCCAATGCGACCGGTGCTCCAGCTTCAATCAATCGCCGCGCGTCCGGATAATTCTTGAGGCCCAGGAAGTAGTTTGCGCCGGGCACCAACGTCGCGACCGTGTCGTGCTTCGCCAGTTGTTTTACGTCCTCGCTGCTCACGTGGTCCATGTGATCGAACGACGCTGGACTGAAGCGAAAAAACGGCGCCAACGCTGTCTCTGAGAGCTGGCCCATATGCGCGCGGACGCTTAATCCATGCTCCTTGGCCGCGGCAAAGATCTGTTCTGTCTCCTCCGAAGCAAATGCGCCCTTGTCGCAGAAGACATCTACGAATTTGGCGAGATTCCGCCTCGCCGCCCGAGGAATCATCTCTTTACAGACGATCTCAACGTATTTTTGTGAGCAGCCCTGGAATTCTTTCGGCACTACATGCGCTCCCAGCAGGGTCGATACAGCCGTCCCTGGCCAACCATCTGCCGCTTCGCGAATCGCTTCCAGCGATTTTAGTTCCGACTCGAGCGTGAGTCCGTAACCTGACTTAGCCTCCACCGTGGTGGTTCCATGCGCGGCCATGTCTCGCAAGACCTTCAGCACTTTCAATGTCAACAGCGATTTAGTCGCCTTGCGAACACCTTCCAGACTGGATCGTATTCCGCCTCCGGCTGCAGCGATGTTCTCGTACGATGCGCCCTCAATCCGTTTCTCGAAGTCGACCAGACGCGGGCTAACAAACACAGGATGCGTATGTGAATCGACGAAGCCCGGGATCACCACTTTATGGGCGCAATCGATCTCGGCGAGTTGCTTGCGATTCTCCCTGATCCAGCGGTCGCGAAGCGCGTCTTTTGTTGGGCCGACAGACACGATCTTACCGCCGATGCAAAGCACCGCGCCATCACGGATGATCCCGAGCTCCTTCAGCTCAACCCCGCGGCGTGGGCCCGAATTTGGCGACGAAGATCGGAGCGTGAGAAGTTGGCCGATGTTGACAAGGAGCAAAGCTCCCGCTGGCTGACGTCTTCTCTTTCTCGTGCTCACTCGTATCTAGTCTAGCAGCGCATGTAGTTGGCACGGAAAGCAGGAAGTCGGCTGCTGGCATGCCAGCTTGTGCAGGAGTTCTGAATAGGTCTAATATCGGGCGCGAGACGCCACACATATGATGATCAAATCGATGCGACGGTCTGGTATCGACACTCCTGGGTTCGTCCGGAAAATGGTTTTATTGGTTCTGTGCGTGACCGCTGTTCAAACTAATTCTGCATCGCTAAAACGAAGTCAGCTTTCTCCGAAATCGAATACCTTGCGTCGAGCGGCTGAGGCTCGCCATATCCTCATTGGCACCGCGGCTGCTCCGCGCTACCTCAATGAGGCGGATTACTCCGCAATCCTGGGATCAGAGTTCAGCCAGTTGGAACCTGAGAACCAGATGAAGTTTCAGGTAGTTCATCCTCGGGCTGGCGATGACCCGAATTCTTACGACTACAAACCCGCTGACGCTTTGGCAGACTTTGCCCAAAGCCACAACATGCTGCTTCGCGGACATACGCTCGTATGGCATAACCAAATTCCGGATTGGGTAAAGCAAGGTCATTACACCGAAGCGCGGCTCGCGACGATTCTTAAGGGTCACATTGACAGCGTCCTGAGGCATTACGCCTCCAAGGTCTACGCATGGGATGTGGTCAATGAAGCCTTCAAGGACGACGGAACGATGCGCGACACGCTTTGGTACAACCAGCCCGGAATCGGTGCAAGGAAGGGAACACAATACATTGAACAGGCTCTGCGCTGGGCACACCAAGCCGATCCAAAAGCAAAGCTGTTCTACAACGATTTTGACGCCGAAGTGATCAATAAGAAGTCGGACGCGATCTATGCGATGGCAAAAGACTTCAAAAATCGGGGCGTTCCGCTGGATGGAATCGGATTCCAGACGCACGTCTCTTTGCCATTCGACAATCCGACAACGTTGGAATCCTACGCTGCGAATCTGGAGCGATTTGCCAAGCTCGGACTCGAATTACACATCACCGAACTCGACATCCGGATTGCCGATTCCAGTGCGGCTTCGCTCGCGGCGCAAGCCAAGCTGTATGGGGAGGTCACGACTCTCTGTGTGCAGCAGCCTGCCTGCAGGCTGATTCAAACCTGGGGCTTCACTGACAAGCATTCGTGGATTCCTCAATTCTACAAAAGTATGGGCTGGGCGCTGCTGTGGGACCAAAAATATCAGAAGAAGCCCGCGTATGATGCGGTGCACGACGCGCTGGCAAAATAGGAAGTTACGAGTCTGACTAGGATTCGCTCATCGGGAGCTTTACGCCAGTTTTCGCCGCGAACTGCTTTGCTTCCTCGTAACCGGCGTCGGCGTGGCGGATGATTCCCATGCCTGGGTCGGTGGTTAGCACGCGCTCGATGCGCTTGGCCATCATGTCGGTTCCATCAGCGACTATGACTTGTCCTGCATGCAGCGAGTAGCCGATTCCAACTCCGCCTCCGTTGTGGATAGAGACCCAGGATGCGCCGGCCGCGGTATTCAGCAGGGCGTTCAGCAACGGCCAATCTGCGACCGCGTCGGATCCGTCTTTCATGCTCTCGGTTTCGCGGAATGGGGATGCGACCGATCCGCAGTCGAGGTGATCGCGGCCGATCACGATTGGAGCCTTGATCTTGCCCTTCTTCACCAGATCGTTCAAGGCGAGGCCAAATTGTGCGCGCTCGCCGTAGCCGAGCCAGCAGATGCGTGCGGGCAATCCCTGGAACTTGATGCGCTTGCGGGCTAGGTCAATCCATCGGCGCAGGATGCGGTTCTCAGGGAAGAGTTCGAGAACAAGATCGTCCGTGATGTGAATGTCGGAGGCTTCGCCCGAGAGCGCAACCCAGCGGAACGGGCCGCGTCCCTCGCAGAAGAGAGGACGGATGTACGCGGGAACAAACCCCGGGAAGTCGTACGCGTTCTTTACACCGCGCTGGAAGGCGAAGGTGCGAATGTTGTTTCCGTAGTCAAACGTGACCGATCCCATCGTCTGCAGCCGCAGCATGCCTTCGACGTGGCGCGCCATCGAGTCGAGCGACTTCTCCTCATAGGCCTTCGGATCGCGCTTGCGCAGTTCGAGCGCCTCGGCGAGAGTCATACCGTTCGGAACGTATCCGTTCAGCGGATCGTGGGCTGATGTCTGATCGGTCAGAATGTCTGGAACGACGCCGCGTTCGGCGAGTTCCGGAATAATGTCGGCGCAATTGCCAACCAGTCCGACGGAAGCGTTTTCCTTCTTGCGCACCGCATTCTTCAGGATGCGCAGCGCTTCGTCGAGCGTCGTCACCATGAAGTCGCAGTATCCCGTCTTCAAGCGTTTCTTGATACGCTCGGGATCAACGTCAATGCCGAGGAAAGCCGCGCCAGTCATGGTTGCGGCAAGAGGTTGCGCTCCGCCCATTCCTCCCATTCCGCCGCTCACGATCAGCTTCCCGGCGAGATCGCCTCCGAAGTGCTTTTCTCCCGCAGCCGAGAAAGTCTCGAACGTGCCTTGCACGATTCCTTGTGAGCCGATGTAGATCCAGCTTCCAGCGGTCATTTGGCCGTACATCATCAATCCGGCGCGTTCGAGTTCGTTGAACTTCTCCCAGTTGGACCAGTGGCCGACGAGATTGGAATTGGCAATGAGAACGCGCGGCGCGTGATCGTGTGTCTTGAAGACTCCAACGGGCTTGCCCGATTGGACCAGCAGGGTCGCGTCGTTGTCGAGTTTCTTCAGAGTTCCGATGATTGCGCGATAGGCTTCCCAACTGCGCGCGGCGCGGCCCGTCCCACCATAGACGACAAGATCTTTGGGACGCTCCGCTACTTCCTCATCGAGATTGTTCATCAGCATGCGCATGGCGGCTTCCTGCTGCCAGCCTTTGCAAGTGATCTGATTGCCGCGTGGGGCGCGAATGGAAGTTGGGGCCTGGAGTTCGGTTTCGACGGGCATAGTCCAATGTTACTTGCCGACCGCTGGTGTAGACAAACCGTACATTCTTATCCCGCAACGCGCAGGTCTTGGCTTGGGCGTACTTCGATGGCTTCGCCGGCTTTCGGCCAGCATAGCCGTTGCTCCATCCCCGCAGCTCGAAATGCGCGGAGAATGTCTTCCTTGCCCTCGGAAAAATGCGCCCATCCTTCGAAATGAGTCGGGACGACGATTGCGTCCGAGAAGGCTCTCGCCGCTTGCACTGCCTCATCCGAAGTCATGGTCAGGTGGTAAGGACCAACCTCGGGAACCAACGCTGCGCCGATGTGTAACACAGCAGTTTGTATCCGAAATCGTCGAGCGATCTCCACGATGCCTTCGTACCAGACGGTGTCACCGGAGATGTACAGGCCTTGGTCGGAGGAATCCGTGAAGAAGAGTACGAAACCGGTTACGGCTCCGCGTTCCAAGCCATCGGGTCCGTGACGCGCTGGAGTAGCAACAATGCGTAGAGTGCGATCGGCAATCCGGAGATCCCGACTGTCCCATGCGTCCACTCCAATGGCATTTCCGCCGAGACGCTGCGCGCCTTCCGGAGTGGTGAAAACCAGTTCGGCTCGCTTCAACGATTGGTGTCCCGCGCGATCGAGGTTGTCGGAGTGATGATCGTGACTTAGCAGAACATAGTCGAACGACGGCAGTTGTTCTGGCTGGAGCGCGGGTGGAGACAGTTTTCGGAGAATGACCGGTCCGGAAGCGTATTCGCCTGGGGGATCGAATGTGGGATCGGTCAGGATTCGGATTCCGCCGAAGTCCAACAATATGGTTGGACCACCAATGTAGGTGATGTGGAGAGAGTTCATATGGTGTTGGATGGAACGGAATGAGAGGGGATGCGAAGAGGTCCGAAGAAAATTCATGAAAAAAATTTTGACGAGAATCTAAAGTGCTGGATCGCGATGATCCAATTTTGGGAATCGGGTGTGGTGGGGAGGGTATCCCCCTCTCCCCGATCTATTGGAATCATTGAATTACGGAGAAACGAGAAAGTAAATCTTATGGCTCAATGAGTTACGGTCAAAATATTTATTTTAAAGAGCTTAGGCGCTGCCAATGTTGATCTTCAATTACCGCTCACGCCTTGGAAAGGATCTGCTTTTTTGCAGAAAGGCGCAAGGGCAGATGTCACATCGAGCTGTGGAAATTTAACCAAGCAAGGGCCCTAAAGGGCGGATGTGAGAGGCGGATCAACGCGGCCCTGAAGGGCCGCTCTTCCACGTGCGAGAGCGACGTTCACGTTCGAGAACAACGTTTCATGGAAGCGGGCTTTCGAATTGCCGGCGCTGAAGGCGCCTCAGCCTTCCCACCAGGAGTTGAAGCAAACGAGGCAGTCTGGTTCTGTGGTCGGGGGCGCTCGGCTTCGCCTTCGCTGGACGGACGAAGGCGTCCGTCCCTACACGAATCGTGCACTGTCCCTACATGGGCCGGGCTCTGGCCTGCGCTCTAGAACGAGAGGCGGGCGCTGAGTTGGAGTTCGCGGCCTGGGGTCATGGCCATCGTGATGGTGCCGAACTGGGGCGTGTTCACGAAACGGTTGGGTGTGCCAAGGTTGACCATGTTGAGCACGTTGAAGGCTTCGCCGCGGAACTGGAAGCTGGCGCGTTCGGTCAGGCGGAAGCTGCGGACTACGGCGATGTCAAGCGTCTGCAGCGATGGTCCGTATACCGAGTTTCTTCCGACGTCACCGAAGGTGTAGGCGGGAGGAGTGGCGAATGCGGCGGGGTTGAACCACTTGTTCGAAGTGTGCGTGCCGGATCCGAAGATGGGCTGGCCGGTGTAGTTCGCGCGGATGGGATTCTCGCCCAGAACCGTGCCCGCATTGGCGGTGTCGCCGAAGACCGAGATCGTAAGGGGCATGCCGGATTGAATCTGGTAGACAGTGCTGAATTGCCAGTTCTGCGTCGCCAGTTTGGTCCAGGTTGCGCGCTGCAATGCCGGGATGTTGTAAACGGCGCTGAGGGCCAAGCGATGGCGGACGTCGCAACCGGGACCCTTCTCGGCGGCGAGATTGCTGTCATTCTGCGGGATCGCACTCTCGTCCATGGCGGAGCGGAAGTCCGGCGCATCGGTCAGATTCTTGGCGAAGGTGTAGTTCGCGAGGAGACTGAGGCCGTGGGAATACTTTCTGCGGACATTCACGTATCCGGCGTCG
>DATEHP010000020.1:0-4202 GCA_035279505.1 Candidatus Sulfotelmatobacter sp.
ATTGCTCGGCCGTGATCTGTCGCCGCTGCGGTACGCCGCTGGAATCTCCGGACGAACTCGGAATCGGATAATGGAGCCCGCCCCGGTTCTGATCCAAACTAAAGGCGACCTTGCGCCAAACTCCACCGATTCGAAACCGACGCTGATTCGTGGCCTTAGTCTGCTTGATTCCGTGCTTCTGCTGGTCAGCGGCATTATCGGGTCATCGATCTTCCTTACAGCCAAAGATATCGCGAGTCCACTGCCGCAGCCGGTTCTGTTTCTCCTGGTGTGGGTCCTGGGAGCGCTGATCTCGCTGTGCGCATGCTTTGCCTTCGCCGAACTCGGTTCCATGTTCCCCGATTCCGGAGGGCAATACATCTACCTGCGCGAGGCCTATGGGGATTTGGTCGCCTTCCTGTATGGATGGATGCTCTTCGCTGTTGCCAATGGTGGAACCATCGCAGCGCTATCAGTCGCCGCGGCTGCCTATGTCGGTCAGGTTGTGCCTTTTGTCTCGCAAGCACACGTGATGTTTACGCTTTTGGGGGTCGCCTTCACCCGCGCCCATCTTTTTGGGTTAGTTCTGATTGTGATCCTCACCTTTGTGAATGTTGTAGGACTGCGATGGGGAGCATTGCTGCAGAATGTCTCCACGTGGACGAAGTTCACTGCGATGGCGGCATTTGTCGTGTTGGGTTTCGCGATCGGGAAAGGCAACTGGTCGAACTTCCATGCCAATGGAGTTCCCCTCACCGCGGGGCTGGGCCCGACGGCGCTGATCTCCGCGCTAGGGGTCGGACTGATCGCCGTCTTCTGGGCCTACGACGGGTGGGTTTACATCACGTGGGTCGCGGGTGAAGTGAAAGAACCGCGTCGGAATGTGCCGCGCGCGATGGTGCTGGGAGTGCTCGCCGTGGGTGTCATTTACGTGGCGATGAACGTGACTTATATGTACGCGTTGCCGCTAAAAGAAATCGCGGCCCATGAGACGATCGCGCATGCAGCGGCCGCCGCTCTGTTCTCACCGCGCGCCGCCGGATGGCTTTCGCTTATGATCGCGGTCTCCTGCTTCAGCGGCGCAGCCACCTGTACGCTTTCCGGCGCGCGCGTGTATATGGCCATGGCGCAGGATGGCGCTTTTTTCAAACGCATGGCCGAAGTCCATCCTAAGTGGCGGACGCCCGCATTCAGCCTGATCGGCCAGGGTATTTGGTCGGCAGCGCTGACGTTGAGCGGGCGTTACGACCAGCTATACACATACGTGATCTACGGCATGGTGCTCTCCTACACGCTGACTGTGATTGCGCTGTTCTGGCTGCGCTGGAAGAGGCCTGATATTCCTCGGCCCTACCGCTGCACGGGATATCCATGGCTGCCGGGGCTTTATGTGCTCATCGGCGCCGCATGGACGTTGAACACGATCATCACGCGCCCGAATGAGGCGTTCTTGGGAACGGCCATTGTGCTGATCGGGATCCCCGGTTATCTGTACTGGAAGCGCAGCAACCGCAGGGCTGCCATCGCGAAGTAGGCGATGTTCGAGCGGGACATCAACAAGGCGCGGCGGACCTGATGCGCTCGCCCGCTGGCGCGTGGTAACTTTCGCCTTGCCGCCCGCTCTCGTCGGTGTTATTCCTCTTCATTCTTGCTCAAGCAACGCTGACCCCGGGACACTCTATTGGCCGAAATCAACCCGCCGCGGCAAGTAGATCGTATCGGTCTTCTCGCTCCCGGCGTCTCTATCGCAGATGTCGAAGATCCGAACCGCCCGCGCCAGGTGATGGGATTCCGCGATCTGGTGCTCTTCTATGTGATCACCGGCATCAGCTTGCGCTGGATTGCCACCGCCGCTGCAGCAGGTCCCAGCTCGATCATCATCTGGATTGGAGCCTGGTTCTGCTTCTACACGCCGCTGGCACTCTCGGTGCTGGAGCTTTCCTCTCGCTACCCCAATGAAGGCGGGTTATACGTTTGGAGCAAACGCGCATTCGGCGACTTCTCCGGATTCATGTCGGCCTGGACGTATTGGACCAGCAACTTGCCCTACTTCCCTGCCGTGCTGTATTTCGCCGCCAGCAACGTGTTGTTCATGCGGGAGGCGAACTGGCAGCACCTTTCTGGCAACGCGACGTTCTACATTGTTTTTGCTTTGCTCACGCTCAGCGCCGCCACGCTTCTGAATATTGTCGGCCTCGATGTAGGCAAATGGCTGCATAACGTTGGCGCCCTTGCCATGTGGATTCCGGTCGGGATCGTAATTGTGATGGGCTTTATCGCGTGGCACCGCTTCGGTTCCGCTACTTCGTTCACGCTGCATTCGATGACGCCGAGCACCCACTTCAACGACATCATCTTCTGGTCGGTGCTCACGTTCGCCTTCGGGGGCTGCGAGGCGGCATCGTTCATGGGAGAAGAGATCAAGAATGCGCGGCGCACGATTCCTCTCGCCCTACTGTCCGCGGGCGTCACCGTTACGATCTGCTACATCCTCGGCACAGTCTGCGTTCTGCTGGCACTGCCCTCGACGCAAGTCAACAGTCTGCAAGGACTGGTACAGGCGGTCTCTGCCACCGCGGCGCGCGTTGGATTTCCCGGGATATTGCCTCTTGCGGCGTTCCTGATCGCGCTCAGCAATATAGGCGCGGCCGGAGCATATCTGGCGGCAGTCGCGCGACTGCCGTTCGTCGCGGGCCTCGATCGCTTTCTGCCGCCTGCGTTCGGCTCCCTGCATCCCAAGTGGAAAACACCGTGGGTCGCGCTTCTCACTCAGTTCGCACTAGGAGTTGTGTTTATCTTCCTGGGACAAGCCGGGACCAGCGTGAAAGGCGCCTACGATGTGCTGGTCAGCATGGGCGTGATCACGTACTTCATTCCATATCTCTACCTGTTCGCAGCGATGATCAGGCTGCAACGCGAGCCTGCAGGGCCGGATGTGATCCGCGTACCAGGGGGCAAAGTCATGGCCAAGCTCGTGGCCATGTTGGGATTCGTCACCACGGCAGTAACGATTGCGCTGTCTCTCATCCCGCAGCCTGACGAACCGAATAAGGCGCTCGCGTTGCTGAAGATTCTCGGAGGATGCGGTGCGCTGTTGCTGGTGGGCGTTTGGCTTTATGTTGCGGGAAAAAGGCGAGCGGCATGCGGGCCGCATCAGCCCGAAAATGTGTAGCCCCGGACGCCTTCGTCCGGGGTTGCGCGCGAAGCGCGCAATGTGGACGCTGGACGCCAGACAACGGTGGGATTGGCACGCTCGCTTTGCTCGCGGGGCGGACGAAGGCGTCCGCCCCTACACAAGCTCCCTAAACCGGCGTCGCCGTCTTTCTCGGAGGATTGAAGAACGGTAGAGTTGACACCTGAACGTTCGCCTTTAGCCTCATCGCTTCGATCGTGATCTCCATCTGCAGCGGCGTGCCCGGCTTCGAGTACTCCGTTTCCAGGCTGGCGAGCGAGATCATCTTCTTCAATGTTGGAGACCACGTTGTGGTTGTGGCCTTGCCGACCTGCTTCTCTCCCGAGTAGACCGGCACTGCGACCCGCGAAGCCTGCGCGGGAGCGGCCGGGGTCAGGCTGTAGCGCTCATACAGTTGTTCGACGTCCGTCCAATCGATCACCAATCCAGTAAGTTGCCGCGGCACACCGTTCTTGGAATCGTGTTCCAAAGCCCGCTTACCAATGAAGTTCTCTTTGTCGAGATGCACCATCTTGGCAAAACCCAATTCATAAGGTGAAAACTTTTGCGACGGGATCAGCGCCTTCTTGGAACTGGTATAGTCCACCTCGATCAGCAGCAACCCCGCCTCCACGCGCGCAACGTCGAGAGCCAACATGCCAGCAGCGTGCAAATCGAACCGCTTTCCTTTTTCAGCAAGTGCATCCCAAACTTTGACACCGTCTTTCCATGGAATCCAAATCTCGTATCCGAGATCGCCGGTGTAGCCCGTGCGGGAGATGTCGACCGGAACGCCAGCGATCTTCCCGCGCGTGACGCGGAAATACTTCAGATTCGCGATATCGGCATCAGCTACCGCCTTCAGCAATTTTGCGGAGGTCGGCCCCTGCAGGGCGAGCGCCGCAACCTTCTCCGAAATATCTTCGATCTGAACGTCCATGTTCAGCCCGTTCTGCCGGAACCAGCGCAGGCTCGGGTCGGCAGCCGTCCATCGATAGACGTTCTCTTCCAATCTCGAAATCGTGCCGTCGTCGATGACCTTGCCCTCTTC
>DATEHP010000021.1:0-20598 GCA_035279505.1 Candidatus Sulfotelmatobacter sp.
CCGCTTCAGGCCTATTGCCATGATGTGCGAACTGGCGCCAAGGACGGACGGTTCGCGCTCCATCTTCCGGACTGCCGTAAGCAGGCGCTCGCGCTGAATCGGGTCAGCCCACAGACGATCAAAATCGCGAGCCATCCAGCCCGCGCCTTCGATCGGCAATACCTCGAGGATTTGAAATCCGGCGGCCTGAACCTCGCGGGCCAACTCGCCAGGCCGGTGGAAGAAGGCATCGGTGAAGTACGCCGGATTCCCGGTGGAATTCCTGTGCTGGCCATCCTCCAGATCGCGATCGAGAACAGGCGCAAACTGCGGATCGTCGAAGAATCCGTGAGTCAGCGAGTCGAGCAAAGATGCGAAGTGACTGATGCCTACACCCCAGACCAGCCCTCCTGGGCGTAGCACCCGATGCGCTTCGCGCAGGCAGGCGATGCGATCTTCCCTTTCGATCAGATGATACAAAGGACCGAGAAAAAGCACGGCGTCGGCCGATTGATCACCCTGGGGCAGCCGGCGGGCATCACCGACCTCGGCGGACGCGAGCGGAGATTCCGGTTGCCGGCGTGACGCAGCACGCGCCCACTCCACATGTTTCGGGACGGGATCGATCAGGTGAACTTGATATCCGCGGGCAGCTAGCCAGCAAGCGTACACGCCCGAGCCTCCGCCGGCGTCGATGATCGTGCCAGGAGCAGGTGGCAAATAGCGCAAGATCAACTCCTGCGTGCGCGCATGTTCGAGCTGAAACCATCCGGTGCCCAGTCGTGACGCTTCGTCCTCCTCCGAGTAGAAACGGACAATTCGATCGGCGGAATCTTCACTCATGGCGCAGCGCAGTCCGCAGCCTGCTCAGGCGAATGCCACCTCAGCGGGATTCACAAGGCCAGGAAGGCTCGTGCTCACTGTGGCCGGCAGCGCGGAGACTGCGCTCGATAATACATGGAGGAAGCCCTCGATCTCATGCTGAGTATTGAATCTGCCCAAACTTACGCGAACCAGGCCGCGGGCGCTTTCGGCGTCGTAGCCCATCGCCAGCAGAACCTTAGACGGCTCCCCAGAGTGATGGGCGCTGCAAGCGCTGCCTGCCGACACCGCTACTCCAGCGTGATCGAGAGCGTCGAGCAACTTGCCGACTTCCCTTTCCTGCCCGCGGAATCCGAAACTCAAGTGGCCAGGTAATCGCTCGGTGGGATGGCCAAACAAATACGCATTCGGAAAGTTCCGCAGTACTTGCGTGGCGATGTACTCGCGGAATCCCGCAAGGCGCTTGGCTTCCTGGTCCAATTCTTTTCGCGCGATCTCTGCCGCGGCGCCGAAGCCCACGATGCCCGCAACATTCTCAGTTGCCGAGCGTAGGCCGCGCTCCTGGCCGCCTCCGAAGATGAGCGGCACGAGAGCCGTTCCCTTCCGGACATAGAGCGCTCCCACGCCCTTGGGGCCATGCAACTTGTGCGCGGAGAGCGAGAGGAGATCGACCTGCAGGAGATTCACATCGAGAGGAATCTTGCCGCCGGCCTGGACAGCGTCGGTGTGGAACAACACGCCGTGCAACCCGGTGAGCTGCGCCAGTTCTTCGATCGGCTGGATCGTTCCGACGACGTTGTTGGCGGCCATCACGGACACCACGCTGACGTTCGATTGCAGCGCGCGCAACAATCCCTCGGGACGAACTAAACCTTCGGCATCGACCGGCAGATGCGTGATCTTCGTGCCGCCGCTTGCCAGAAACTTACAGGTCTCGAGGATCGCGGCATGCTCGATCGCACTGGTAACGACGTGTCCGGGCTTGCCGCTGGCGTGAATGGCACCGATCAGGGCGAGGTTGTCGGCTTCCGTGCCGCTGGCGGTGAAGATGATCTCGTCTGGCATAGCGCCGATCAGAGCCGCGACCTGTGCCCGCGCCTCGTCGACCGCTGCGTGGGCAAGACGACCTTCCTCATGCCGGCTGGATGGATTGCCGAAAGCGCCGCTGAGAAATGGACCCATCGCGTCGAGCACCCGCGGATCGAGTGGGGATGTGGCGGAATGATCGAGATAAATGCGTGAACTCATACCAACTCCAGCCTGGCTGCGCTGGGCCCTGCGCGCCCTGAAAACACGAAGGCCTCATCCGGGATTTGGGGATGAGGCGCATGCTCACCGCGATCTCATGTCCCCCGCAAACCGGGCGGGAATTGGCACCGATTGATCAGGCTGTCTCCTGATCCGGTTGTCGTGGCTTCTGCGGGCCCGTTACCCTCAGCCACTCTGCATGAGACTACGGCTGTTCCGGCACGAATGCCGGAACGGATTCACAATAAAGCACGGTGGTCCTGCTCGTCAACGAACTTAAGTGTGAACGGAGTCACGCAGCAAGGTGATTTAGCTCACGTTCAGTCAGAATCCCACTTCTCCCAAAATCAGGGAGAAGTGGGGCACCCTCAGCGGCTTATTCTCTTGTCGTCTGATCGTCTTACGGAAACTTCTCAGGCAGTTGTTTTGACGATCTCTTTCGCCGCGTCGCAAAGGAACTTGTCCACCACGTCGCTGTACGGCTTCTTGAAAGTGGTGGGCCAGTTAGCCTTGTCGGCGTACAACTTCTGCAAATTGGCGATGATGCCGGGATCGCCTCCGGTGAACATGTCGAGCAGCCTCTGCCGTCGTTCGGCCAGCTTGCGACCGGTTTCGCTCTCTGGAGTCTCGCCGCGGGCAATCGCTGACTCGACGTCGCGTGCCAGTTCGTTCCAGCCGCGCTCGGACTCGGCCTGCACTTCCGGCGACCAGCGGCTACGCAGGTCGTTGAGCTGCTCTTCGGTGTAGTACTTCTTCATCCAAATCTTTGCGGGTTTGCATTTGAATCACCTCGATGATTTTCCGGAACGGTTCCCAATCGGTCGGTTCGCCTGCGGCGAGAACCTGCTCGGCGCGCTCGATGGCACGAATTGCGCGGTCAAGATGGTCCCGCTTTTCGGCGATGATCCGGCGCTGCTGGCGAAGCATCGCGTTCACATCCAGATCCTTGCGATTGAGCACCTCCCGAATTTGGGACAAAGGGAATCCTATAAACTTCAACGCCACGATTTGTTCCAGACGAACGAGGTCTCGATCCGTGTAGAGGCGATAGCCCGCAGCGGTACGTCCGCTCGGTTTGAGCAGTCCGAGGCGGTCGTAGTGATGCAGCGCACGGATCGTAACTCCGGCCCGCTGGGCAAATTCGTGAGGCTGATAGGTGCGGTTCACTGTGTCCCTAATCGAGGTTTTACGGTCTGACGTTGCGTCAGGGTCAAGAAGATTCTAGGACACAATTGTTGGTTTTTGATGGGTTGATTGTCGATTGAAGACCGTGAGGTCTCGGGTATCTTCAATCAACAATTACCGTCCAGGCACTTTGCTATAATGAACTCCGGTCCGGCGGTCGCGATTCAGATCAGTGCGGAAGTGGTGGAACTGGCAGACACACCATCTTGAGGGGGTGGCGCCGAAAGGCGTGGGGGTTCAAATCCCCCCTTCCGCACCATACACTTGCCTCCGGAAATCCGAGCGAATCTGGCTTCACGTCTGTTCGCCGTCGACTCAGGAAAACATTGAACTTATGATCTACGTTGTCACAGCTGTCCACATCCTGGTCTGTTTTTTCATCATCGTGGTTGTGCTGCTGCAAAGCGGCAAGAGCGGCGATATTTCCGCCGCGTTCGGCGGACAAGGTAGCCAGACCGCCTTTGGGCCACGGGGAGCGGCCAGCGCTCTGTCGCGCGCCACCACATGGTCGGCGGTAGCGTTCATGGTCACGTCGATCACACTGGCCGTCTATTCGAGCAGACACAGCGCCTCGTCAGGCTCGGTTTTGCAGGGAGTCAAGTCACAACCTGTAAAGACGCAGCCTGCTCCATCGCCTGCGCCGGCCAACCCACCAGCTCAGAAGAAATAGCTCCGTCCGCAAAATCCGCAGCCTCTTTACAGGCTTCGCTGTAATTGTCTTTGCCTGTGGGAGGTTGTACCATTCGAAGTGACGCTTTCATCGAGGAGGTCGTATGTCGGATCGTGACAGCAATACCTTTGTATGGTTTTTGGCGGGCTTGGGATTGGGAGCGCTGGCGGGAGTTCTCTATGCGCCCCGTTCCGGAGCAGAGACGCGTGAAGTCCTGCGTGCGCGCGCCGAAGAGGGCCGTGATTACGTGCGCAATCGTGCACGGGAAGCGCGGGATCAAGCTGAGCAGTGGGCTGGTCGTGGCCGCGAAGCGGTCAATCAACAGAAGGAGCAGTTCCGCGCCGCGTACGAAGCTGGACGCCAGGCATATCATGAGGCGACGGCGGATACAGGAACCTCCAAGAATCTGTAGGGTTTACCGCGCCGGGCTGCTTCCTTCGTGCGCGCTCGATGGTTGCCGGAGGATCGTATGGACCAAATGTCTGTGTTTGTCGCCCTGACTGGGCTTGCCGTTCTTCTACAGGCCGGCGTTCTGCTGGCGATGTACCTCGCCATGCGCAAAAGCAGCCAGCGCATGGAAGAGCTGGCGAGCGATGTGAAGACGAAAGTCATGCCGACTATCGTCGAAGCGCAGGCAATGATGAGTGTGCTGCGCCCCAGAATCGAAACCATTGTGGAGAATGTGAGCGAGACCACCGCGACTTTGCGGTCGGAGGTGCGGCGTGTGGATGCGACCGTCAATGACGCGATCGACCGCGCCCGCCTGCAGATCATCAGAGCCGATGAGTTGCTGAGCCGCACGCTGGACCGTGTAGAACACACGTCCGACATTGTGCATAAGACAGTAATCTCCCCAGTGAAGCAGCTATCGGGACTGTTGCAGGGGATCACGACGGGGCTGGAGTTTCTCTTTAGCGGCCGCAACCGCAGGAATGGCGGCACCCGTGAGGAACGGCGGCCCGTGCCGCAAGACGAGATGTTTATCTAGGCGGATGTTCATCGGTGAGCCGGGCTCACTTCCAAATCTGTTCTGCGTCGATCATTCATGAGAAATCATTGGACTATGCGTGCCCTGCTCTCAGCAGGGATTTTTATTTTCTGCCTCTCCCTTTGTGCGCAAGAGAAGGTCGTCTGGAGCGATCAGGAGAAGCCCATTGCAGAGCAAATTCGTGGCTTGCGCAAACTGGATGATACGGTTCGGGCTCGCGTCACCAAAGGCCTGGCGTTGCAGATCCGGCGACTGCCGGTCGCTCCTAACAAGTTGCGACTGGCGTTGGCCCTGTCCCAGCTCTCGACCGAAGGAGACTTCGGCCATGACACGCTGCAGGAGGTCACCACCACATTAGCCAACGCCGTGCGCGAACAGCCTCCGTCGCGCGGGGAAAAAGGTGAACCGAACGAAGCCTATGAGGAACTGGGCTCCCTGGTGCGATATGAGCACATGCAGGCGACGTCCGCCGATCCCCAGTTTGCCGAGGCGATGGCCTACCTGGAAGCCGATGATGCGAAACGACAGAAGGCCGATTTTATTCTTACTGATCTACAGGGAAAGTCGTGGCATCTGCGTGATCTGCAAGGAAAAGTCGTGCTGGTAAATTTCTGGGCGACGTGGTGTCCGCCGTGCCGCAAGGAGATGCCGGACCTGCAGGCGCTCTACGACAAGTACAAAGATCAGGGCTTCGTAGTGCTTTCGATTTCCGATGAGGACGCAGCGAAGGTTGCGCCGTTCATTGCGGAACGGAAGATCAGCTATCCCGTTCTGCTTGATCCCGGACGCAAGGTGAATGGTGCCTTCGTGGTGGAGGGGATTCCCAAGAGCTTCGTCTACGATCGCGAAGGAAAGCTGGTGGCGCAGTCCATCGACATGCGCACGCGCAGCCAGTTCCAGCAAATGCTAGCCGCCGCGGGACTCCAGTGATTGTGTAGGGGCGGACGCATTCGTCCGCCCCGCGACCTCCTGAGCAAGGCGAAGGGGAGCGTAACGGGTATATATGGGTGGGCCGACGGCCTAAACCGGTCTACCTCAACCGAAAATATCACGCATGGTACACCGGTCCATTTCGATAGCTACCCTCTATACAACTTCCTGTCTCACTGCCGGCTCTGCGAAGCGGCCGGCGATTATGCTTTCACTAGTTCTGGCGCTCACCTATGCCAGCAGCCAAACCGAGGTGTCGGGGCTACACGACCAAAACGCATTACCAAAGAGTGCCATTGGCCCTGACGGGATTTGCGATAGAATCGTGCGAGTACGTCGCTGGCTGGATCCTATGAAAAGACTCGCTGCCATCCTCTGCTTGAATGTTTGTTGCCTGGGCGTTTGCCTCCCTGTCTACGCCGGGACGACGAAGAACAATCCTGCGTATCGGGAAGATCCCGCCGCCCGCAAGCTTCGGATGAAGAACGAGAAATTAATGAAGAAGACTCTGAAGAAGCAGAAGAAGGCGCAGGACAAGATGTTCAAGGAAAGCCAGAAGAAGACCCACTATCCGAAGCACAACTACCAGGTCAAATAGCGACTCCCAGTCCTTGTGGCGTTTCGTGCGACAGGGCTCGGTTTTTGACTTTGGCGTGATCGGTGTGAAACAAAGTCAAAATCCGGTCCCTTAAGCGATCCAGCCGCCACCCACGACCACATCGCCATCATAGAAAACTGCCGCCTGGCCCGGCGTTATCGCGCGCTGGGGCTTGTCGAAGGTCACGAGAATTTCATCATTGGCTGCGGGTTCGATCACGGCAGGAGCGGGCTCGTGACGATGGCGAATTTTAACGGTGACCCGCATGGGCTCGCGCAGGTCATCCACCGAGATTAAGTTCACGCGCTTGGTGCGAAGCGTACGCGAGTAGAGATTCTCATCTCCGCCGACGATGACCTGCTTGTTCGCGCCGCTGATCTGTATTACGTAGAGAGGCGATCCGGTGGCAACGCCGAGCCCCTTGCGCTGGCCCACGGTGAAGTTGTGGATGCCGGCGTGCTCGCCGATCACTTCCCCCGACGTGGTGACAAGATCGCCGGCGGTGTCGGGCAGGCGCTCGCCCTTCTCCGCAAGGTAGGCGTCAATGAATCGCTTGTAGTCACCGCCGGGGACGAAGCAAATCTCCTGCGAGTCTGGCTTCTCGGCGATCGCCAGCCCCTGACGGTGTGCGAGTTCACGGACTTCGGGCTTAGTCATGTCGCCGAGCGGGAATAACGTGCGGCTGAGTTGATCCTGCGTCAGTCCGAAAAGGAAATAGGTCTGATCCTTGCTCAAATCCGCGGGTCGCTTCAGAAGCCACCGGTTTCGCGCTTCATCGTAGGCAACGCGCGCGTAGTGACCGGTCGCCACTCTCTCGGCGCCAATCTGCTGAGCCACAATCAATAACTGATCAAACTTCAAGTGATTGTTGCAGAGACTGCAGGGGATGGGCGTGCGCCCGGAAAGATACTCTTCCACGAACGGGCGCACCACGTCGCGCTCGAAGCGCTCCTCGTGATTGACCACGTAATATGGAATCCCGATCTGCTGTGCAACGCGGCGGGCGTCGTAGACGTCGTCGAGCGAGCAGCAGCGTCCCTGCACGGACTCGGGCATACCGTCGTGCCCGGCGAGGCGGCGCTGGTTCCAGAGTTGCATCGTCAGGCCGATGACGTTGTGGCCTTCGGCGCGCAGCATGGCCGCGACGGTGGAGGAGTCCACACCGCCCGACATGGCTACGGCGATTGTCTCTGTACTCAGCATCCCGCTCATTTCCTCTCTTGTCATCCAGCGAAGGATCTGTGCGCCTTGGCCGCACCGGCGAAGAGTGCATGGGTCCTTCGCGGCAAAATGCGCCGCTCAGGATGACAAACTGATTTGACTTACCGTTCCATGCTAACTGCCTGCTTCTTGTACTTCGGGGAGATCGCGCGCAGGCGCGCAACCGTCTCCGGCACTAAGCTCAATGCGTAATCGATATCTGATTCAGTAGTCTGCTTGCCCAGGCTGAAGCGGATGCTGGCGCGCGCCTGATCGGGGCGGAGTCCCATGGCGATCAGGACGTGCGATGGTTCGATTGCGCCGGACGAGCAGGCAGCCCCCGTGGAAACTGCCAATCCCTTTAGATCCAGTGCGATTACCAACGATTCACCTTCGATGTGGTCGAAGTGAATGTTCGTCGTATTCGGAACGCGCGGTGCTCCCGCGCCATTCACGCCCGCCTCGTCCACCTGAGCGAGAATACCGTGCTCCAGGCGGTCGCGCATGGCGGCCATCTTCTGCGGGTCGCCGCGGTCAAGAGCCTGCTTCGCTATCTCGGCCGCCTTGCCCAAACCCACAATTCCCGGAACGTTTTCCGTTCCGGCGCGGCGTGAACGTTCGTGACGGCCGCCGTGAAAAAGCGGCTGGATGCGAGTTCCCTTCTTCACGTAAAGCGCGCCGACGCCTTGCGGTGCATGGATTTTGTGGCCCGAAATCGACAGCGCATCACAGCCAATCTGCCGTCCCTGGACCGGAACTTTTGCGGCCGCCTGCACCGCATCCGTATGAAAAAGGACACTCGCCTCGGAGGCTATCTTTCCAATTTCTTCGACGGGCTGCAGAACTCCGCTCTCGTTGTTAGCCATCATCACCGAGATCAGCTTCGTGTTGGGTTGCAGGGCACGGCGAACATCCGATGGATCAATCAGGCCGCGGCCATCCACCGGGAGTATAGTCACGTCACAGCCAATCTTCTCCAGATGTTTACAGGCGTGCAGTACGGCGTGGTGTTCGATGCTCGAGGTGATGACATGATCGCCAGCCGCCATCCATCCGGCGATGGCGAGATTGTCACTCTCGGTACCGCCGCTGGTGAAAACTATTTCCGCCGCGCTGCAGCCGAGCAAGTCGGCTACCGATTCGCGCGCGTCTTCCACTGCCGCCCGAGTCTCCTGCCCCTGCTGATGGATCGACGAGGCATTGCCGAACCGCTCACTGAAAAAGGGGCGCATGGCCTCGAACACCTCGGGCAGAACCGGCGTGGTGGCGTTATTGTCGAGGTAAACCCGGTGCATACAGAACCCACGTTTATTCTACGGGATTACTGGGTAGGACGCAGTTAAGACGTAGGTGGGCGCGCTTCGCGCTGCCCGGACGGCCCAGGCGGCTGTCTCTACGTGATTACCGCTGATCGATCGGCACGTAGTGGCTGGGATATTCCGGCCCCAAGTACTCGGCGCGCGGGCGGATCAGGCGGTTATCGTCGAGTTGTTCGATTACGTGGGCGGCCCATCCGCTGATGCGCGAGACGGCGAAGATTGGCGTAAACAGGTCCACGTCGATTCCCAGCGTGTGATAGGTCGAGGCGGAGTAGAAGTCGACATTGGCATTCAGCTTCTTGTCGGCCTTCACGAATTCTTCGATCTTGTGCGAGATCTCGAACCATTTAGCCTGGCCGCTGGAGTTGCCGAGATCGCGTGACATGACGCGCAAGTGTGTGGCGCGCGGATCTTCGGTGTGATAGACGCGGTGTCCGAAGCCGGGAATCTTCTTCTTCTGCGCCAGCATACCCTTGACATACTCAATGGGATCGGCGCCGGATTCGTCGATCGCCTCAAGGATGCGGAACACCGCCTCGTTCGCTCCACCGTGCAGAGGACCTTTCAGCGCGCCGATCGCTGAAGTAATGGCAGAATGCATATCCGACAAGGTCGCAGCCGTCACACGAGCCGCAAAAGTCGAGGCGTTGAGTTCATGGTCAGCGTGAAGAATCAGCGCGATGTCGAGAGCGCGCTCAGCTGTTGGCGAGGGATGTTTGCCATTGAGCATCAGCAGGAAATTTGCAGAGTGGGACAGAGAACGATCAGGATCAACCAGCGGCTTTCCCTTGCGAATGCGATCATAGGCAGCAACGATCATCGCAATCTGCGACGTCAGGCGGATGGCTTTGTCCACATTCGCCTTGCGGTCGTTGTTCTTCTCCTGGGGATCGTAGAATGAGAGCGCCGAGACGGCTGTCCGCAGCACGTCCATAGGCAAGGCATGCCGGGGCGCATTGCGCAGCATCGTAATAATCGACGCATCCAGCTTGCGTTCCTCGG
This sequence comes from Candidatus Sulfotelmatobacter sp., assembly GCA_035279505.1. GTDB lineage: Bacteria > Acidobacteriota > Terriglobia > Terriglobales > Acidobacteriaceae > Sulfotelmatobacter. Next base: position 9,942 of record DATEHP010000021.1, read on the forward strand.
CCAGTCGATCGTGCAGTTCACGGAGTTCCTGGCGAGTCGGCAACTTGCCGAACCAGAGCAAGTAGCAGGTCTCCTCGAAATTGGAATGGTCGGCCAGTTCGTGAATATCGATGCCGCGATAGGCGAGCACGCCACGATCGCCGTCGATATAGCAGATCTTGGAGTTGGTGGCAACGACTCCCTCGAGCCCTTTGGGAGCATGAGTTGTAGTCACGCTGGACATTCGGTTCTCGCTTGACTGGATTTTGCGTTGCCGGACCGCGCGAGGAGGAACGCGAGACGCAACCTTCGTTTATACCTGAAACTTTCTGAAGTTTCCAACCACCCTTCGGTAACACACATTATGACCTCGGCTGCATCTAATCGCTTAGATGCGCGATTTTACTGGCTTTTTGCCTGCGAATTCGGATTGCGTTTTTTGCCACTCGGGTTTCGCGGAGCGTATAGTTAAAGGTTCGCTCGAAGTATTTCGCGGCCCCTGCCCGCGTTCTTCATACTCCTGATGGAGGAATCATCCTAAATGAAACGTCTCTTCTCGCTTGTGCTGACCTACGCCTTCGTGTGCTCGACGATCGCGAGCGCCGACGAAGGTATGTGGCTTTACAACGAGGCTCCCAAGGACAAGATCAGAGCCAAATACGGTTTTGATGTTACGCAGCAGTGGCTGGATCATGTACGGCTGTCGTCGGTGCGCTTCAATAACGGCGGCTCGGGATCGTTCGTCTCACCCGACGGCCTGACCTTTACCAACCATCACGTAGGCGCGGGATGCGTGCAGCAACTTTCGACCGAAGGGCACGACTACATCAAAACAGGGTTCTACGCCAAAACGCAAGCGGAGGAAGCCAAGTGTCCGAATCTCGAACTGAACCAACTCGTCGGCATTGAGGACGTGACGGACAAAATCAACGCGGGAATGAAACCCGAGATGTCGACCGCGGAAATTGGAGCGGCCCAGCGCGCAGCTATGTCGCAAGTGGAGAAAGACTGCGCCACCAGCACGGGGCTTCGATGCGACGTGGTGACCTTCTATTCTGGCCAGGTCTACAACCTCTACAAGTACAAGAAGTACACGGATGTGCGGCTGGTTTTCGCGCCGGAATTTGATATTGCATTTTTCGGCGGTGATCCCGATAACTTCACTTATCCCCGGTACGATCTGGATATTACATTCTTCCGCGTTTACGAGAACGACAAGCCGGCCCACTTGGACAACTATCTGAAGTGGTCGCCGATGGGCGTGAAAGACGGCGACCTGATCTTCGTCTCCGGACACCCGGGCAACACCGGGCGATTGCTGACCATGGCGCAGCTTGAGTTTTTGCGCGATGTGCAGTACCCGATGGCTCTGAAAGTGTACGCGCGACGCATTGCCCTGCTGCAGGATTTCAGCAAACAGTCCGAGGAAAACGCCCGCATCGCAAAGGAAGATCTCTTCGGGCTGCAGAACTCGCAGAAGGCGATTACCGGATACCAATCCGGATTGCTCGATAAAGAGATCATGAAGGAAAAAACCAGCCAGGAAGTCTATTTACGCGCGGCCTTCAAGGTGGCTTCCAAGGATGCCAATGCGACCGATCCGTGGGAGGAGATCGCACGAGCCATCAAGACGCAGCAGCAGATCTTTCCGAACCTGAGCTATCTGGAACGGATGCGCGCCTTCCCCTCGCACCTGGCGCAGTTCGCCCGAACGCTGGTGCGTGCGGCGGATGAAAAACCGAAGCCGAATCCCGAGCGGATGCGCGAGTTCCGCGATTCTGCCCTGCCGTCACTCGAGCAGCAGCTTTTCTCCACGGAGCCGATTTACAAGAGTCTTGAGACCGCGCTCCTCACTGATGGAATTAGCGAGATGCAAGAATCTCTCGGCAAGGACAATGCGGAAGTGCAGAAGGTGTTGCAGGGGAAGACGCCCCCCGACGTAGCGAAGGAGCTGATTGCCAATACCAAACTGGATGATGTGGCGGTTCGTAAGCAGCTGTATGAAGGTGGAAAGTCAGCCATTGAAGCGAGCACTGATCCACTCATCGTGCTGATGCGCTCCATCGATCCGGATGCCCGCTCAGCCCGCCGCGAGTTCGAGGACAAAGTGGACTCGGTGGTGCGCCGCGACGGCGGCGCCATCGCCAAAGCGCGCTTTGCCCAGAGCGGCTTCACCCAGCCTCCAGATGCCACCTTTACGCTTCGCTTGAGCTATGGGGTGATAAAGGGATATCAGGAGAATGGAAAGACCATCCCGTTTGACACGACGATGGGCGGGGCTTACCAGCATGCCGCGGAACATGGCAGTCAGCCGCCCTACAACTTGCCGGAAAGTTGGATCAAGTTGAAAGACAAGCTGGATCTGAAGACGCCCTTTAACTTTGTATCGACGGCGGACATCATTGGAGGAAACTCTGGTTCTCCGACGGTGAACAAGAACGGCGAGGTCGTCGGGATCATCTTCGACGGTAATATCGAGTCGCTGCCCTGGAATTTCGCCTACAGCGATACGCAGGGACGCGCGGTTTCAGTGGACTCTCGTGGCATTCAAGAAGCGTTGCGCAAGATTTACGGCGCCGGCGCTCTGGCGGATGAACTGATGGGAACAAAGACTGCCGCCGCGAAAGCGGCAAAATAGACGGCTGCATTTCGAAGAGCCCGCGTGATAACCGCGGGCTTTTTATTTAGGGAGGCTCACGCCGGCCACAGGGTCAAAGCGGTCTTGGTCAGAATCTGCTCTTGCACCGATTTTGCCAGCGGCAGCGCGCGGAATTCTTCGAGATTCTTCTTGATATCGGGGACCCCTGGCCCCGGCCAGTCCGTCCCGAACAGCGTTTTGTGCGCGATCTCTTCCAAGCGTGGAAAGTACTTCAGCAGCGTCTTTGGAGGAATGCCGCTGATGTCCAGGTATACATTCGGATGGCGGCGGACAAGAAAGAAGGCGGTCTGCATCCAGAGCGGACGGCCGCCATGAGCGAGCAGGATCTTGAGCTTCGGGAAATCCACGGCCACGTCGTCAACGTAAATCGGGTCGCCATACTTGTTGCGCGCTCCGGGAAATATCGAAGTGCCGGTGTGGAACATGACGGGCACGCCATTCGCCTCCGCGGCCCGGTAGATAATCTCCAATTCCTTCGCACCGCTGAGATAGTCATTCGGGAACAACAACTGGTGCGGCGGATGGATCTTGATCATCTGCAAGCCCAGCCGCAGTATCTGCTCAACATCGGCTAAAACATTCGTGGTATGGCGCGGATGCAGGCTGCCACACGATAACAGGCGCCTGGGATCTTCCTTCACGTAGTCCGCAACAAATTGATTCACGCCGCTAGTAAAGCCGATCACCTCCGGAGCCACGTAGTTGATCAGCATGGCGCGGTCGATGCCGCTTGCATCCAGGAACTTGAGGAACGCCTTTGGAGAGCGACAGAACTCGACGATCTGATCGAAGTTCGGACGCTTATGTTTCATGAGTTCCAGCGCGTGGGGTTTGAACATTTCCATCGGCTGGATGTGGATATGGCAGTCGGTGATCATTCGTGATTTGGCGGGTGTCCCATTTCTGCCGCGTTTTGCTCGGGAGAAGTGGGGAGTTGCCTCAGCGCTGCATTCTATCAGTCCGCAGGCTATGCCGCCGGGCAGGGCACGAACGACGACCAATCGATTCCCTGCTGAAACTGCTCGTCCGGCTCGAAAGTCGTCTTGAAGGTGAAGGCATACTGCGTGGGTCCATGCTTCTCAAGATGGGCAATGCGCTTGGTCGCTTCGTCCATACCGGGACGATGCCCCGCCGGCACCCACCATAGGGCCATGTACACGCCCGAAAACTTCTCGAACCACGCTTCCCTCTGCCGGAGAAGTTCCGCGTGAGATGTCTTGTAAACGTAATGTCGCAACGCGGCAATGCTCTCCCACACGGACATGTTGATCAGAATCCGGTCGTCTTCCGGGTACGGTCGAAAATAAGTCGCATTGCCGGCGGGTGTTTGCAGCCGCCAGACGAACCCGGGGCTGCGATCGGCGAGCGCATTGATCTCGTCAAGTCGCGCGACGAATCCAGCCATGAGGGGGTCTTCCATGGGAGCTCTCACTTGACCGATATTGACCTGTGCGACGTGATAAACCGGCATGCAGCTCTGCTCCTCCGCGCTAGTTTCCACTCACCTGAGCTGCGGCCAGCACAGCCCGTTTGGTGAATACACGAATCATCTCGCGACGATACTCCGGAGTGAGGGCGGAAGTTGTCAAAGGTTTGCTAATTTTTGCGGCCAGATCGCCAGCGGCTTCGGCAAGGGCTTCATCGACTGCTTTTCCCGCAAGCAATTCCGAGGCGCCTTTCACTAATAGCGGCGCGGGGTTTACGGCGGTGATTCCGATGCGCGCATCGGCAACGTGCCCGTTCGAGCGCTTCAATACAACAGCTACACCAGCGAGAGGGTAGTCAATCGATCCGCGGACGCGCAGCTTGCGATAGACGCCGCGGTAATCTTTCGCGCTCGCGGGCAGGAATACGCGCGTGACGAGTTCGTTGGGCTGCAGTTTGCGGTAGTTGTCGCCCAGGCCGGTATAGAAGTCCGCGAGAGGGATACGTCGGGTTCCGTTGGGGCCCGCGATTTCTATCTCCGCTTTCAGGCAGAGCAGGGCCGGAGGAGTATCGCCCGAAAACACCGCCCAGCACTCGGTTCCCCCCGGGGCAACGTGGCAAAGATCACCGTCTTTCTTGATGCAGAATCCACAACCCTTGCGCCAGGTGAGCGACTGGTTGTACCAGAGGCAGCGCGTGTCGAGGCAGATGTTGCCACCGATTGTCCCCATGTTGCGCAGCACGGGTGAAGCGACAGTGCCCGCCGCTTCCGCCAAGACGGGATAGTGCTCGCGAAGGAATTCGGAGCGCTCGATGGTGCGGATCGTCGTGAGTGCGCCGATTTCGGCGCCGCCGTCTGGCCGCGGCTTGACTCCGCGGAGAGCGGTGACTCCACGGAGGTCGACCACATATTCGGGCTCGAACAACTTCTGGCGCATGGAGGGAATTATGTCGGTGCCGCCGGCGAGCACGCGCACGCTGCCCGCATGCCTGACGAGGTGCTCGATGGCTTCTGCTACCGACCGAGGCCGCAGCAACATGAATGGCGGCAAACTCAATCCGCACCTCCGGCGGCCGGCTTGTGGCGCGACGGATCCCATGAATGACGTTCCGGGCCTTTGTCTTTGAAGCAGAGCGATCCACCGTGTTCGCGGAAGCGAGTCGGCGAAGTTGGATCGACACCCTCGGTGAGGTTCATCGCTTTCGCGTTCTTCCTGGCACGCAATGCGGCCAAGACCCTCTCGCGCGTAAACGGCGATTCGTGCAAACGGATTCCGACGGCGTCGTAAATGGCGTTCGCAATGGCCGGGATAGTCGCGGCGAGCGATCCTTCGCTGCACTCTTTCGCGCCGAAGGGGCCCTCGGGATCGATGCTCTCGACGATGATGGGCTCGACCTCCGGGGACTCGACCGACGACGGGCTGCGGTATTCGAGCAGGCCGGGATTCATGAGCATCCCGTCTTTCCAGACCATCTCCTCGGTGAGGGCTTGGCCCATGCCCATCCATACGGAACCGATGATTTGTCCTTCAACCGAAACCGGATTGAGCGCGCGGCCGCAATCGTGCGCCGCCCACACCTTGTGCACCGTCACTTCGCCGGTTTCTTCGTCGACGCTGACTTCAGCGACTTGCGCGGAATATGAGTAGGCCGGTGATGGGCCAACACCAGCGCCTTTGTGCTTGCCTCCGCGGGCTTCAGCCGGAGGCGCGTAGGACCCAGTGCCGGTGAGCGCACCGTGAAAATCAATGGCCGCGACCACGGCTTCTTCGAAGCTCATCTGTTCCTTTGGCCCTTCATCTTTGCGCTTCTGCTGAAGTGAGCCGCGGAGAATCTGGCCTTCGACTCGGCCTGACACTGTGGCTGCCGAGCTTTGCTCGGCCGGACCCCTCGACTGCGCTCGGGGCAGGCTTTCGATGGCGGCCGTCTCCACATTGGTTTCTCTCTTCACGACGACATCCTCACGAAAGACCAAATCACCGGGCGCGCAGTTCATCTTCTTGGCGGCAGCAGCGGCAATGAGCTTCTTCACTTCGTTCGCGGCGCGCAGCGTGGCATTTCCAGCCATGAAGGTCACACGGCTGGAGTAGGAGCCAATGTCAATCGGGGTCAGGTCCGTATCAGCGGCGATGACTCGTACCCGCGACAGCGAACAGCCCAGGACTTCTGCGGCGATTTGCGCGGTCATAGTGTCGGAGCCCTGGCCAATCTCTGAGGCGCCTGTGTAAACCACTACCCCGCCGTCGCGGTCGATCTTGATGTTCACCGTGGAGTGCGGCATGTCGGAGCGAATAATCGAGTTGGCGGCACCGCTGACGTAGTGACTGCAGGCGATGCCCAGCCCGCGTCCCCTTGGAAGTTTGCCTCTGCGCTCTTTCCAGCGGGAGCGATCGACAATTTCCTCGATGCACTCAGGGAGGCCATAGCTCTGTACACGCAGTCCGTTCACGGTGATACAGGGAGGCTTTAGCAAATTTCTGCGTCGAATCTCGGCAGGATCCATGGCGATCTTTGCGGCGAGTTCGTCGAGTTGTGATTCGAAGGCAAAGCGAACGTTCACCGTGCCATGTCCACGCATGGCGCCGCAGGCGGGTTTGTTCGTCAGGACACGGTACCCGTCGTATTGAATGTTAGGGATGTCATAGAGGGCGCCAAGTAGCGCGCCGGAGTACAGAATCGTGACCACACCATACGAGCAATAGGCACCGCCATCCTGTACCACGCGGGCCTTCACCGCGGTAATGCGGCCGTCGTTCTTCACGCCGGTCCTCAAGTCGATGATGGTGCGCGGGCGTCCGCGATGTGCCCAGAAGACTTCCTCGCGCGTGTAGGTGATCTTCACCGGCGCTTGCGCTTTGCGCGCAGCTACCGCCGCGATGATCTCGATGGGAATGACTTCGCTCTTTCCACCGAACCCGCCTCCAACGAGCGGCTTGATCACGCGAATCTGCGCCATGGGCATTTCGAGCACGAGCGAGAGCTTGTGCTGCAGATAATACGGGACCTGCGTCGATGACCAAACAGTCAGGCGTCCGGGCTTGCCCGTGTGCGGATCGATTTCGAATGCCGCAAGTGTCGAGTGCGGTTCCATGGCTGCGTGGGTCACTTCGTTGGCGATGAATCGCGCCTCGCCCACATGGTCCGCTTCGGCAAAACCAGCATCAGGATCGCCGAAGACGTGGTGATAATCCTTTTCGAGATTTTTTGGCTTGTTGTCGTGAATCAGATCCGAAGAGGCCTTCATCGATTCTTCAGGATCGAAGTAGGCGGGGAGAACTTCGTAATCAACGTCAATGAGTTCGAGAGCCTTCTCAGCGATAGCCTCAGAGGTCGCGACGACGCAGGCGACGTTGTCTCCGACGTAGCGGACCTTGTCGAGAGCGAGTGGATATTCGTCGTGGCCGACGGGAAGAATTCCGTACGTCTTGGGAGCGTCTGCGCCGATGACCACGGCTTCCACGCCCTCGAGTTTCTCGGCACGAGATGTATCAATGCGCCTGAGGCGCGCGTGCGGATAGGGCGAATGCAGAATCTTGCCAACCAGCATGCCCGGGACGCTGAGATCATCGGTATACTTGCCGGCGCCCGTGGTCTTCTCGGCGGCGTCGACCATGGCGGTGGGCTTGCCGATGATGGAAAAATCGGTCGTTGGTCGTAGATCTTTGGTCGTTGGCTGAGTCACTTTTCCAGCTCGTTATTCGTTACTGCGGAACGCTCCGCCCCAATCGCCGAGCGGATCGCCTCATACATCTGGTTGTATCCGGTGCAGCGGCAGAGATTGCTGCTCAATGCGTCGCGAATATCCGACTCCGAAGGATCCGGATTCTCTGCAAGCAGCGACTTTACCGTCATGATGAATCCGGGAGTGCAATAGCCGCACTGGGCGCCACCCCAATCGCCGTAAGCTTTCTGGATCGCCGCCAGGCTGCCGTGCTCGCTGACACCTTCAATCGTAGTAATCTCCTGGCCTTCGCAGCTGGCCGCGAGCAGCGTACACGACATCATGGCGACGCCGTCCACCAGCACAGTGCAGGCCCCGCAAGACGAATCATCGCAGCCGCGCTTGGAGCCTGTAAGCTGCAATTGCTGCCGCAGCACGTCGAGCAGCAACGCGCTCGGCTCGATCGCGACTTCGTGAGCGCGGCCGTTGACTCGGAGTTCGATGAGTTCTTTTCGCATAGCAGTGAGCGATGAGCAGTGAGCGATGAGCGAGATGTTTTACGCAACGCTCATGGCTCACTGCTCATCGCTGATATATCAGTACACCGGCACTTTCCCATCCACGCGGCGCGACCAGGCATCGATGCCGCCGCGCATGGACTGCGCCTTCTCAAATCCCTGCTGCCGCAACCATACCGTCACGTTCATGGATCGAACGCCGTGGTGGCAGACGACCACGATGTGGTCCTCCGGATCCAGTTCCTGGTGTGCCCGCGACGGTACTTCGCCCATTGGCATTAGCTTGGCGCTGGAAATCTTTGCGGTTTCACACTCCCAGGGTTCGCGTACATCCAGCAGCGTGAAATTATCGCCGGAGTCGAGCTTGGCTTTCACTTCTTCGGCAGTGATCTCGTAATCCATCTCGATGACTTTATCGGCCAGTCCACTTCGGCGGACGCTTCTCCATGAAGGCGCGGATGCCCTCGTGCGCATCGGAGGTCTTCATCAACTCGTCGAAGTAAGTCTTCTCGGCGCGGGCCAGGCCCTTGTCAAAATGGATCGAATCCCACGCGTAAAGCGCCTTCTTGGTGACGCTGAGCGCAGCCGGGCTGAGCTGGAGTAGATTGCCGACGCATTGCTCGACGGCAGCGCAGGGATCGCCGACAGCTTCAGTCGCCAGCCCGATCTGCGCGGCTGTTTTGCCGCTCATTGTACGGCCGGTCAGGATCAACTCAGATGCCCGCTTCTGGCCGACCAGCGCCGCGAGGGCCGCGCAGGCCACCGGCGGATAGCAGCCTAACTTGATTTCCGGGAATCCCCACTGCGCGTCTTCGGTCGTGTAAACGATGTCGCAGACCATGGCGAGTTCGGCGCCCCCTCCGAGACAGTGGCCGTGCACAGCGGCAATCGTGACTTTGTTGGCAGTAACCAGAGCACGGATTACTCCGTGAAACTTCGAAAGCATCTCTTCGACCTTGGCAGGAGTGTGCGCCGCAACATCCACGCCCGCGGAGAATGCCTTCCCTTCTCCGCGGAAGGTAATCATCGCGATATCCTGCCTGGACTCGATCTCCGATAGAACGTGCCCGAGTTCCTCCATCATGGGGATATCGATGATGTTCAGGGGAGGATGGCGTAGTTCGACGCGCGCGACCGGAGGAGCGATCTCGAAGGCAGTTCGTGAAGCGGCGGTAAGCGTAGACGTCATCGAAGCAGTCGACCTCAGCGGCTAAAGCCGCGACGGAGTTGTGGCTAGTTACGGCGCGGCTAAAGCCGCGTCCTTTCAAAACCCGCCCGCCAGCGTCGAGCGGCCTACAAATTAATCGCCGACTTGCGCACTTCTCCGATGCTGGCCAGCGGGTCGCGAGCGCCGGTCTTCTCGGCAATCCAATTCTTCTCGGTCTCGAGAATGTCCAGAAGCAGCTTCTTGTCGGCCGCCGTGGGCATGTAATCCCTCAAATGTTCTTCGTACGCGCGGTCGTCCAGCGCCTCTCCGGTCTGCGCGTGGAACTTCTGGCTTGCCCATCGACCGATGAACCGGTTGAACTTGATGTCCGGCGCATACAATTTCGGCTCTCCCGCCTTCAGGGAGTGGTTGAAGCGCTCGATTAATCCGGCCACCTCATCTCGGTAAAGATTCCGGTTGTAATCGTTCAGGTCGTCGAGATCTGCGGTCTTATCGTTCTTCGGCTCGTCGTAGCGGCCCTTGATGCCCCAGACGTAGGCCCAGTGTGCGGAAGAGGAGTGATCGGTGCCGAAGAGGTCATACGAGCTCGAAATCCACTTATTCAGATACCTCTGGATCAGCCAGGCGGGAACGACTCCAGCCTCTACAATCCGCCGCAATCCGTCATTCCCCGTGCCCATGTGGAATGCCTCTTCGCGCAACATGTACGACATGGATCGTCCCAGCGGAGCGAACGCTGAGTATTTCAGCATCTGCAGCTGAAATTTTCCGTCGCGGTCCACGAAGTCTGTATAGGTAAAGAAGTCCATCCAGTTATCGACGTCGACATTGAATGCGCCGAGCAGCCGTTTATTTTCGAAGGCGCGCCGTTCGAGCATCTTTTGCGCTTCGACCTTACCGGAGTACCCGAAATGATCGACCAGCAGCGCGCACATCTGCCAGCCGTGACGCATCTCTTCGATCATGACGCGGGTGATGGCTCGGCGGTCCCAGTCTGTGGGCGCGTTTTCGAGCAGGTTGCGTTGCTGTTCGACGCTCGCAAACTCGGTATCTCCCTGGTAGACGATCATGTTCATCAGGGCGTCGCGCATCTGCTGCGTCGGCATCTGGCGCAGGTTCTCCCATTTGCGGTTGCCCTTGTAATGGCCGAATTCGATGTCTTCGGTATCGATCGCGCCGTAGAGCGTGTCGAAGTGGAACGATTCGATGTCATCGGTATTGACGCCGATCTCCTTCCGCCAGTCGTT
>DATEHP010000022.1:0-24276 GCA_035279505.1 Candidatus Sulfotelmatobacter sp.
TTCAGGGCGCTTGAGACTGCTGTGTCCATCATCAGTTCGGCCAGGCGCGTTGTGCCGTGATTCAGGACGTCGATGGCTTTGCGGATCGCCTGGTAATCGTCTTCTTTGTTGACCTCAGAGAGGGCCTTTTCCATCTTGGCGATCTGCTTCTTCTCGTCCGTCGTAAGTTGTCTCCAGCCTTGACTCTTCTTGCCTTTTTCAAGGGCGGCGAGGATCGTATCGGTTTCGTTGCGGGCTTCGATCAACTGGCGCTTGCGGAAATCTTCCTCGGCATTGTCGAAGGAATCGAGGATCATGCCTTCAACCTGTTCGTCAGTCAGGCCGTAGCTCGGCTGCACTTGAATTTCGGCTTGCTTGCCGCTGCGCTGCTCGCGTGCCGAGACGCTGAGGATGCCGTTGGCATCGATCAGGAATTTCACTTCGACGCGCGGGATTCCGGCGGCCATCGGGGGGATGCCCTTGAGATCGAAGCGGGCGAGGGAGCGGCAGTCTTTGGCTAATTCACGTTCGCCTTGCAAGACGTGAATCGCGACGTTGGCCTGGCCGTCGATCTGGGTCGTGTAGAACTGCGTGGCGCTGGCCGGAATCGTGGAGTTCCGAAGAATGATCTTGTCGGTAACGCCTCCGGCGACTTCGATGCCGAGCGAGAGCGGAGTGACATCGAGGAGAAGCATGTTCTCGGTGGCTTGGGAGCCTCCGCCGAGGATGTTGGCTTGAACGGCGGCGCCGAGAGCGACGACTTCGTCGGGATTGAGATCGGTGTGCGGTTCGCGGCGGAACATTTCTTTCACCAGCGCGCGAACGTTCGGAATGCGCGTGGAACCGCCGACCAGGACGACTTCATCAATCTGTTCGGGCTTAAGGTTGGCATCTTTCATCGCCTGCTTGCAGGGGCCGACGGTGCGATCGATGATGGGCTGAATCAAGAGCTCGAACTGATCGCGGATAATTTCACGCTGGTAGCGCTTGCCTTCCGGGAGTTCGATATCGAGTTTGACCGAAGGCTGAGATGACAGCGCGATCTTGGCTTCGATTACCGCTTTGCGAATGGCTTGCACTGCTTCGGCGTTTCGGCGGAGATCGATATTGAGGTCTCCCTGAATGTCGGCGAGGGCAATGGTGATGAGCAGGTTGTCGATGTCGTCGCCGCCGAGATGGGTGTCGCCGTTGGTGGCAATGACCTCGAAGATGCCGTCGTGGAGCTTGAGGATCGAGATGTCGAAGGTGCCACCGCCGAGGTCATAGACGGCGACGATGCCGTTCTGTTTCTTGTCGAGGCCGTAGGCGAGAGAGGCTGCCGTGGGCTCGTTGACGAGGCGCAGGACTTCGAGGCCGGCGATGCGTCCGGCGTCTTTGGTGGCCTGGCGCTGGGCATCGTTAAAGTATGCGGGTACGGTGATGACCGCTTTGGTCACCGGCGCGCCGAAGTAGCGTTCGGCGTTGCGTTTTAGTTGGCGGAGGATCAGCGCGGAAATTTCGGGCGGGGTTGAAGTGTGATCACCGAGTTTGATGCGGAGCACTTCTCCGGGGTGAAGATCTTCGGCGAGGTGGAAGGGGAAGAGCTTCAGCTCTTCCTGAATGTCTTCGACGCCGCGTCCCATGAGGCGCTTGATGGAATAGACGGTGCGCTCGGGGGTTTCAATCAGGTATCGGCGAGCAGAGTTTCCGATAATCGGCTGACTGTTCTCGTCGAGGGCAACGACAGAGGGAACCAGGTTGGAGCCATCGTCACCTGGGATCACGACAGGCGTTTCCCCTTGCATGAACGCCACGAGGGAGTTCGTGGTGCCGAGGTCGATGCCGACGATGCGATCTTCCGCCATACTTCCTTCTACTTTGATCCTTAACTCAGCTATGCCTCGACTGCAACCCCAGGAATCTCTTTGCTGGAAGCGAGTTCGGTTTTAGTGCGAGCAGGCTGCCAGGCTTTTACCGGTGATGAGCCGTGAATCATCGTTTGGATGAAGGGCTCGAAGAATTCGTACGGGTGAATCGACGGCGGGGCGCCGATTTCGTCCAGGCGCTTGCGCAATTCCGCGGGAATCGTGAATTCGATTGCTTTCAGATTGTCTTCGAGCTGATTTAATTTGCTCGCGCCCAGGATGGTTGAGGTGATTCCCGGCTGCGTGGCGACCCAGTTTAACGCGACCTGCGCGGGCGGGCGACCGATCTGCCTGGCGACATCGAGGAGCACATCAAGAACCTGCCAGTTCCGGTCGGAGAATTTCTTCAACGTGGGATTGCCAGAATCTTTCACTTTTTCCAGGCGGCCGTCTCCGGCACCGCCGCTGCCCTCGCGGCGGTACTTGCCGGTTAAGAATCCGCTGGCGAGCGGGCTCCACGGGCAAACGGCCAGGCCGAGTTCCTGCGCAGCCGGAATGTGCTCGCGCTCGATGTTGCGCTGGACTAGAGAGTACTCGAGTTGCAGCGCGATCAGCGGAACTTTGGCTGCAGTCTCTGCGAGCGTGTATGCGCGCGCTAAATACCAAGCTGGGGTATCGGAGAATCCGTAGTGAAGGATCTTGCCCTGGCGAACCAGATCGTTCAGCGAATTGACAACTTCTTCGACCGGGGTGACCGTGTCCCAGGCATGGAGCCAGTAGAGGTCAATGTAGTCAGTTTGCAGCCGGCGCAACGAGCCTTCCAGGGCGCGATGAATGTTCTTGCGGCCATTGCCTCCGGCGTTTGGATTGGCAGGATTGGCGCTGAAGGAGAACTTCGTGGCGAGCACGATGCGGTCGCGGAGCTTGCGCTCGGCGATAAATTTCCCGAGCATCTCTTCGCTTTTGCCCAGGGTGTAACCGTCGGCGGTGTCGATGAAATTTCCACCCGCTTCGAGATAACGGTCGAGCAATTGGCGGGAGACGCTTTCTTCGGCTCCCCAGCCCCATTCGGTGCCGAAGGTCATGGTGCCCAGGCATAGGGGGCTGACTCGAAGTCCGGATCGGCCGAGCGTGGTGTATTGGTTCATTTGCATGGGGGAGTCTCCCTTGTCTCGTTAGTCCTCTAGCGCCGCATTTACGTCTCTGACCAGGTTTCGGATGTAATTGCGACGGTTCAATACATCCACCATTTTCGCCGTGATGTTCTGGCGTTCTTCGGCAGGGGCTTTGGAGCCGTGATTGCGGCCGATGAGCGCGTCCCATTCCTGCCAGTGTGTTTTCAACTCCTCGAGAAGCGATTCGTGCTTGCTTTGCAGAGTGACTTTATGCTGCTCAATTTCCTTTGTCAGGTTCGGGTCGTCTTCTCCACTCTTTTTATTCATCTGAAGTTCTTCGAGCTGCATGTTGAGTTCGAAGACTTCTTCAAGAAGATCCGGAGGAACGATCTGTTTCTTCACTTCTCCGGTAGCGCGTGCCTGCTCGGTAGCCGCCTTGGATTGCTCCTCCAAAGCGACGCCTTCGAGATGCAGCAAGTATTCGGTTCGCTTGATGGGGTCGCGGAGCGTTCGATAGGCATCATTCAGCAGGGAGCTTTGCTCGAGGCTCCATTCCTGTTCCTGGCTGCCCGCACGGGCATTCAGGTCGGGATGAAGTTTGCGACTGAGTTCGTAGAAATCTTTTTCGAGCGCAGCAATATTGAGGTTCAGCTTCAGAGGCAAGCCGAAGAATGTGAAATAGTCCACCGGAGCGGGCGGCTGCACCTTTCCGCAAGAGGCACAGAAGTGCGCGGCCCGCATGGCCCCGCACGACCAGCAGGAGTGGGTGTCATCGGGTAGCGGCTTGGAGCCAATCGAAGTTAAGGTCGATTTGGTGGTCACATTCTAATTCCTCTTACAACCGACTGCATCCTTGTTCCCGGGGTTTTCCGGTGGCGCATGCTTTCGCGGGCGAGGCGCCCTTCGGCAGGCTCAGGGCAGGCCCGCGCGGCCACACGGGAGCAGGGATCAGGCGGAGAAAGATGTTCCGCAGCCACAGGATTTTGTCGCCTGGGGATTCACGAAGACGAAGCCCTGCTGCATTAGCGTTTCCTGATAGTCCAGAATCATGCCGTGCAAGTAGATGAACGACTTTGGATCCACAAATACCCGGACATCAGCGAACTGGAAGATGCGATCGCGCTCGCGCGGCTGCGTGTCGAAGCGGATGTTGTAGCTCAAGCCGGAACATCCGCCACCCTGGACGCCGAGGCGCAGGCCGCCTTGCTCGGGCGAGATGCCTTCCTTGGCCATGGCGCTACGGATCTTCGCGATCGCCTTTTCGGTGACCGTGACACCCTTGGCGGTGGCTTGCGGGGTCGGGTTTTCGGTTGCAGTCGTCATAATCAGCTTCGAGCCGCACCCAGTTGCTCGCAAGTCGGGCTCGTAGCTCGAGGCTCAGTCTTGCTACTTCGCTTCGGCGGCGACCGGCTTGCCGGTTTCCTGCTTCTTCTTCCAATCGCCGATGGCGGCGCGGATGGCGTCTTCCGCCAACACGGAACAGTGGATTTTAACCGGAGGAAGCGAGAGTTCCTTCACGATATCCATGTTCTTGATGGCGAGGGCTTCGTCGACCGTCTTGCCCTTCACCCACTCGGTGGCCAGCGACGAAGAGGCGATCGCGGAGCCGCAGCCGAAGGTCTTGAACTTGGCCTCTTCAATGACATTGGTCTGCGGATTCACTTTGATCTGCAACTTCATAACGTCGCCGCACTCAGGTGCGCCGACAAGACCGGTGCCGACGTCGGTGCTGTTCTTGTCCATGGAACCGACGTTGCGGGGGTGGTTGTAGTGGTCGATCACTTTGTCGCTGTATGACATTTGGTTCTCCTGAACTTTGCCTTGCTAAATTTATGTAGTCCCCAAACGGATCGTTCTCATTCCTCTCGGGGGGATTTCAGGCGTCCCTACGGGACGCATCAGCCTTTCGTTCGGTCCCGGCGCCGAGGCGCCGGGCTATTCTCACATGCCCCTTCGGGGCATTTACTGCGAATCTAGTGCGCTTCTCCGGCCCACTTTACGTCTTTCAGGTTGATGCCCTCTTTCGCCATCTCGTAGAGCGGAGAAAGTTCGCGGAGGCGCTCAACTGTCTCGATGACGCGGTCGGCTACGTAGTCGACTTCGGCTTCGGTGTTGAAGCGTCCAATACCGAAGCGGATCGAGCTGTGGGCGAGGTCGTCGCCGGTGCCGAGAGCCTTCAATACATAAGATGGTTCAAGCGTCGCGGAGGTGCACGCTGATCCGCTGGAAACCGCGATATCGTTGATGCCCATCAGGAGGGACTCGCCTTCCACGTAGGCAAAACTGATATTCAGGTTGCCGGGAAGGCGGTGGTCCATGGAACCGTTGATGTATACCTCGTCGAGCTTGCCCATGATGCGGTCGCGCAGGCGGTTGCGAAGGCCCGCCAGGCGACAGGATTCCTGCGGCATTTCTTCCTGGGCGATGGCGCAGGCCTTGCCCAGTCCGACGATGCTGGGAACGTTTAACGTTCCAGAACGCATGCCACGCTCGTGGCCGCCGCCATCGATGATGGCGGACAGTTGTACGCGCGGATTCTTGCGGCGAACATACAACGCGCCGACACCCTTGGGGCCGTACATCTTGTGGGCGGAGATGGAGGCGAGGTCAATGTTCTGCTTGACCACATCGACTGGAACCTTGCCGATCGCCTGAGTCGCGTCCGTGTGGAAGATCACGCCGCGTTCGTGGCAGAGCTTGCCAATCTCAACCACGGGCTGGATGACGCCAATCTCATTATTCGCGTACATGATCGTCACCAGGATGGTCTTGTCGTCCATGGCGCGCTTCAGGTCGTCGAGATCGATCAAGCCGTCTTTCTGCACGGGCATATAGGTGACGCGGTACCCATACTTTTCGAGGCGCTTGCAGGTGTCGAGCACCGCCTTGTGCTCGGTGACCGCAGTGATAATGTGGTTGCCCTTCTCGCGATACATCTCGGCCACACCCTTGATGGCGAGGTTATCGCTCTCGGTGGCGCCGGAGGTGAAGATGATTTCTTTTGTGGTCGCGCCGACCAGTTTGGCGATGCGCTCACGCGCGGTCTCGACGCCTTCTTCGGCAGCCCATCCAAAGGAGTGATTGCGGCTGGCGGCGTTGCCGAACTTCTCCATGAAGTAGGGCAGCATCTCTTCCAAGACACGCGGGTCCATGGGGGTGGTGGCGTGGTTGTCCATGTAGATGGGAAGCTTCACAGCTTTGCCGTTAGTGCTGTGCGCCTGCGTATCGGCCTGGGGGATTTTTACATCCGTGCTCATTGATGGCTCTCCACTTAGTCGTTAGTCGGTGGTCGTTAGTCGTTAGCCAGCGGCTCACGGTTACGACGATATTTTGATGAACTCTTTCACTCAATAGGCTCAGGTGATCGTGACCAATTCCTTGGCTTTCGGAACGACTGAGCCAACCTCTTCCGGCTCCTCTCGCATGTGCGAGACCTTGATTCGCTTCAGTACCGCTTCGATGCTCTCGTTCACCTTGCGCAGCGGTTCGCGGATATTGCAGCGAACGCTCTGGTCGCACTCTCCGCGCGTCGTGACGCAGGAGGTGATGAACAGCGGGCCATCAATCGCCTGGATGACCTCAAAGGCGGAAATCGTGTGCGCGGGGCGGGCTAGACTGTAGCCGCCATTGGTGCCGTGCTGCGACTGAAGCAGGCCCGCCTTGGCCAGCCGCTGCAAAATCTTGGCCAGCGCCTCGGGAGGGATACCGTAGGCATCGGATACATCCTTTGCGCTACGGGAGCCTTCGCTGGCGCACTCGGCGAGATGCTTCATCGCCATGAGCGCGTAGTCGGCCTTTTTTGTAAGCTTCAGCAGAGGCAGCTCCCGGTTATACCCGACCTGTATGGTCGGAGATAAATCCGACTATTTCCGTCGCCATTCATTCTACGTTACCAGAGAGTCCAGGAGCAAGTCGAAGCAGGGAACGGCTGGGAAGAGAGGTCTAATGGTAAGTACTTTTGGGTGAATGGGTTGAAGTGATACGAAGAAGAAAGTCGGAAATTGGTGTTGCGGGTATCTTTAACCTGGTCCGGTAACTGATGACGAATTCACCGCGGGTCGACAGAACAGGGCTTGACAAGACACCTGGCCGTTCTACAATACCCAAAATTTCCGGCGCAATATTGCCCCTGAAAGAAGTACACCTTCGGGACTCTCCGGATAACATGACCGCAAAGTCGCCTGTCCCTCCTTCGAACGTAAGCACAAAGCCGCCCTGCAAGCATCCACGTGTGCAGATTGTGAGCCGTGATGAAGAATCGGAATTCGTGGAGTGCAAAGAATGCGGCGAGATCTTCGAGTCCAGCGAATTCAAGGACATGAATATCGAGGACCGCATTGAGGATCCTGAGATCTGAAATTCTTCCGTTGTGACTCATGTAACGTTCCTTCCGTGTTTCCTGTTGTCCGTGCCGAAATGCGCCTGTTACTTTCGCGAAAAGAGGTGCGCTGGGACTGGTCCGCCCTCTTTCTTAACCTATGTCTAAAGTCGCCCTCGTCGTCGACGACTCCATGCTGATCCGATATAGCATCTGCCGCTTTCTGGAAGCGCGGGGCTTTGAGGTGGAGGCGGCGGTGAACGGAGCTGAGGCCGTGGAAATGCTGGCACGCGTGAGGGCCGATCTGGTCGTTACGGATATGCGCATGCCGAAGATGTCGGGGAGCGAGTTGATCACGGTGCTCAAGAGGAAAGAGGAGACCCGTCGAGTTCCCATCATTGTCGTGACCAGCAAAGCGAATGGTCCCTGCCAGGCGGATGAACGCGCGGACTTTGTGATCTACAAGGATATTGACGTGGACACGCAGCTGGATGCGGCGCTGGAGGCGGTGATGGAGAACAAAAGCCGCCGACAGGCAAACGGGAAGTAGCCTGCACTCACGTCATATCTCAACCAATTGATTGGTTTCTCTCGGTTAGGGCAGCCGCCACCAAGATCGATTTCGGGCTTATCTTCCTACGAGCGCTATTCCTTTTATTTCCTGGTCCAGTGCTGGCGCCGGTTTTCAATCGTAGAATCCAAGTTGTTACCCCAAGGAGTCGCGCGTTCCACAATCGCGGCTAACGGTTGTGGTAACGGCTTTGGCTATGATTCCTATGTGCGCAGCAGTCTTTGGAATCAGACCTCTGGTGTCTGCAGGGGATCGCGGCGGTCGGTGCTGTCGTAGCATTTGTGCCTGCTTATTGTGACAACCGAAATTACAAGAGCAAACTGATACGACCTTCCTTCAAACCTGTTCCTCTGGACCGAACGCATCCTGATCAGCTATGGATTGGTGCCTGCGCCGGCGTTGCGGCTTTTTGGATGCTGTCGCTCTACGCGGTGTTGCGCGACATCTGGTGGCCGCAGCCACCGACAGCTGATGATGAGATCCTGCGTTGGATGGCGAGAATCATTTTGGTCATTATGTCTGTGGCGGGGTTAACGCTATACACGAGGCGTCCAAAGAAGAATCAGCCTGCGCAGTAATTGCGAACTACAACACATTCTGGATCTATCGCAGCACCATCCCGGCTTCGGCAGAAAAATCCATCGCCGCAAAATCTCTCGCTAGAAATTTCGGGTAGGCGGCGGCGGCGATCATGGCCGCGTTGTCGGTCGAGAGAGGACGGGACGGGAAGAAAACCGGCAAGCCATGCTTGGCTCCCTCGCGTTCAAACGTTTGACGCAATTCCTGGTTCGCCGCAACTCCACCTGTGACGAAGAGCGTGGCAATGTTGTGGGCTTCGGCGGCTGCCAGCGTTTTTCCCACCAAATCTTCAACGATGGCCCGCTGGAATGATGCAACCAGGTCGAGCGTGGCCCTATCGCAAAGAGCGAGATAATCTTCGAGTTTGGGCTTGGGAATGCCCGCCAACGCCTTGCGACGCGCTTCCACGGCTGCGTGCATCTGATGCGATTCGACGTAGCGCAGCATGGCCGTTTTGATACCGCTATAGGAAAAATCAAAGCGCGGACGATCGTCGTCAGGGTGAAGACCACGCCCGTCGGTTCGTCCACGGCGGTCGCGGTGCTTGATCTGCGCCGGTGGAAACTTCACGGCATGAGGATCGCCGTGCGCTGCCAGGCGGTCGATCACGGGGCCGCCGGGGTATCCGAGGCCGAGCAGTTTGGCAACTTTGTCGAAGGCTTCACCGGCGGCGTCGTCGCGAGTGTGGCCGATGTTCTCGTACGTCCATGCGTTCCCCTGCTGAGTGGCGAGATAAAGATGCGTGTGGCCTCCGGAGACGACCAGTGCCAGAACGGGGAATTGCAGGTCGTGGTTGTCCTTCTGGCGCTCTTCTAACAGCACGGCATGGATGTGGCCTTCGAGGTGGTTGACGGCGATCAGCGGTTTTTCCAGAGCGAACGCCAAGGCTTTCGCATAGCTGATGCCGACCAGTAAGGCTCCGGCGAGGCCGGGGCCCTGAGTTACGGCGATTGCATCGACGGAGTTGTAGGTGTGTTTGGCGTCTGCCAATGCCTGGCGAACGACCGGCACGATAGCGCGGAGATGCTCGCGGGACGCCAGTTCCGGGACGACTCCACCATAGGGCTGATGGGTGGCGATCTGGGAGGCTACTACGTTGGAGATGAGTTGCTCGCCCGAGCGTACGACGGCCGCGGCAGTTTCGTCGCAGGAACTCTCGATGCCGAGGACGTAGGCGTCGGGCATGTGCTTATATTATTAGAAATCTTCATAGCTGATTTGGGCGACACGTGGGCTAATCGGTTTTTCGGTCTCTCGAACGCGTTATTCAACTGTTTGTCCGTGGCTCAGAGGAAGCCTTTTTTTCTTAAACTGCTGACGCGGATATTCTCCACTGAAAGAGCGCTTCCCCTAGTATTGTGTCCCGGAAATTCGTGCCAAAAGTCTGCGAGCGATCAATCGTCTAACCTCAGGGGCTAAAGCCCGCGTTCTCTTGAGCATTCTTACGGCGCGCCTGAAAGGCGCGCCCTTTCAAAGCTTCCAGACATATTCGGCGTCCACAATTGCCCTCAGCGGCTAAAGCCGCGCCCTTTCAAAACCTTTAGGGTCGAGTTTTTCCGCAGCCTGCTAGACGGGGCTCGGGGTGGACAGCCGAGGCGGCTGTCGCTACGTGGTTCATCTCTCCCCCACGGTGGCGCGGAGGTCTCCCTTTCTCTTTGTGAGTTTTGAAGCGGGCTAGAGCGCTCGCTGTCCCCTAGACGGGGCTCTGGGCTGGACAGCCGAAGGCGGCTGTCGCCACATTTAGTTCTCTTTTCTCTGTTTCTTACATCTGTTTAGAGCTTGACGCTGTTGGACGCCCGCGCCAAGAACTTGCGCTGGGCGCCCCGAACGAAGGCGTTCGGAGCTACAGATTTCTGGAGCGCACTTTGGGGCTGGGCAATGACGTTCGTAACCTTGCCACTACGTTACGCGCGACCTAGGATCGGCGTGGGATCGGAGTTTTTTGCGCACTCCTGCGGTGCGCTGCCCAAGAGATTCCTCAAAAGAGAAATTCGAGCGCGAATCGGCGACAGATTCGCGCGGCGTGTGTGCATCTTGATGTGGAGGCGGTTCATGACGATGAAGGGTCGAGCACTGTTGGTTGGGATCGTGATGCTGGCGGAAATGTGGCTTGTGGGGTGCGGCCATTACAACTGCGGGGCGACGTTTGGAGCGTCGAGTTGCTCCTCTGGCAGCGGCGGGCTGAACTCGGGCAACGGCGGCAACACAAAGGGAGCCGTGTATCTCTTTGTAGCGGATGCGGGCGGCATCCAGGGAGAGGTTCTGGATCCTACAGCGGCGACGATCAAGACCATCCCCGGCGGGACCGCTTCAATAACGTCAGGAAGCCAAAATGCGCCGCAGAGCGATTTTATGGCGGTGGCTCAAGGCAAGTACCTATATTCCGGATATTCCACCTGGCTTGGGGGTACCATTTACGGTTGGTCGATCGCGACGGGTGGAACGCTCAATGCGATTACAGGCATACAGCCATTTTCGGCGCCTTATTTGGTAAGCAATTTTCAGGTCGGGTCGCAGGCGATGATTACGAATCCGGCGGGGACGCTGCTATTCGCGCTGGATCAAACGAACGAGCAGGTTTATGTCTATACGATTGGCACGGGCGGAATTTTGACGGCCGCGACCAACTCGCCTACAGCATTACCACCCGGATTCAAACCGTTCAACTTGGCGATTGACGGACTGGGGAAGTACCTCTATGTCAGCAACGACGTGACATTGAACACCACCGAGGTTGAGGAATACAGCATTGGCAGCGACGGTGCGCTGACGTCCCCAAGCACGATTCCGACTCCGATACGGCAAATGCAGGGTGACGCGTCCGGTAAATTCATGATCGGGACGAGTGGCGGGTTCTTCTTCGACAACGGCGATAACACGCTCTATGTGGGGACTATTGGACAGTCAGGCGGGCTGACGGTGACGCCCACCGTAACCGCGGGAGTGCCGGCGATGGTGGCGGTTCAGCCGAACGCTGGCGGGAATATCGCGTATTCCTTTGATTTCCCGGGCAGCACAGGCAATGGCACTATTGAAGGTTTCCAGTTCGACTTATCGAGTGGTGCGCTCACTGGAATTGCGGGGATCACCGCCAGCGGAGCGAATGGACAATTTGACCCAAGTGGGAAGTATCTGTTTGTGGTCGCGGCCTCGAACGGCGTGGCGAGCTCCTTGGACGCGTTCGACGTGAGCGCGAGTTCTGCGTTGACGACACACGTTGCTAACGTGGGCTGGGCTCCGGGAGGCTGGCAGCCGGTGGACGCACAATAGGTCCTGAGTATCGGCGGTTTGGGGACCCGCATGTACTGCGGGTCTCTTTTCGTTTGGGAAGGCGGGCGTACAATGGAGGAACCGCCTAGATTCGTCGATGGGAGTGGTGTGCCGGGAGGGGCGTGGTCGAGGATGAAGCAGATTCCTCCTTGGTCGCTGCGCTCGCTCGTCGGAATGACAAACCTTTCAAAAGTCGCTGCGGCTCGCTCGTCGGAATGGCAAGGATTTGTGTTTGTGCGCGAGATTGATGTGACGGAGCTCGGACGGTTGTGACTACGAACGAGAGTCAAAATCCCCACCTGTCGCAAAAGGCGCAACAAGGGTGGGGTACCCTTCGAGTTACCTAGACTCGAGTTACGTGACGGCGTTAAACCTTTTTGCGGCGGGGATCGTCTGAATAGAATCCGGGTGTGAGTCGAGACTGTGGCTATCAAGATCAGAATTCCGAAGAGTGGTGGGGAAGTCGGCGGAGCGAAGACGATTCGCGGGCTGCCGCGCGATCCGGTGTTGCGGGCGGCGCTGGTGGCGTTTGTGGTGCTGGCGGTCTCGTTCACCATTATTTTCTCCTACTTCTATATCAAGTACGACCGGATCATTGAGAAGCGGTTCCGGACGCCGGTGTTCGCCAACTCGGCGAAGATTTATGCGCTGCCGCGGGTGGTGCGCGACGGCGAAAAGATTGAGGCGAAGCAGATTGCCGCGGAACTGCGGCGGGCGGGGTACGCGGACAAAGACGGGGATTCCAATCTGGGGACGTTCCGGCTGGTAAAGGGCGGGATCGAGATCACGCCCGGGTCGGAGTCGTATCATGCGCCGGAGCCGGCAAAGATCACGATTGAAGACGGGCAGGTGTCGCAGATCATGAGCCGGGGCAGCGAGCTTTCGGCGTATGAACTGGAGCCGCAACTGGTGACGGCGCTGTTCGATGCGGAGCAGCGGTCGAAGCGACAAGTGGTCAAGTACAACGAGATACCGCCGGTCATGGTGCAGGCGGTGCTGGCGATCGAGGACCGGCGCTTTTTCGAGCACAGTGGCGTGAACTACCTGCGCATGATGGAAGCGGCGTGGATCGACGTGATGCGGGGGCGGCACGAGCAGGGCGGGTCGACGATCACGATGCAGCTTTCGCGCGGATTCTTTCTGACCCCGGAGAAGACGATCAAGCGCAAACTGACGGAGATGCTGATCGCCGAGGAACTGGAGCATAAGTTCTCGAAGCAGCAGATTTTCGAGTTTTACGGGAACTGGGTGGATCTGGGGCAGCGCGGGTCGTTCGCGATCAGCGGGTTCGCCGAGGCGTCGAAATCCTACTTCAACAAAGATCTCAAGGACATCACGCTCCCAGAGGCGGCACTGCTGGCAGGACTGATTCAGCGGCCAAGTTATTTGTCGCCCTACCGTCACCCGGAGCGCGCGATGGAGCGGCGCAATGTGGTGCTGGAGACGATGGTGGAGACGCACGCCATCACGCGGGAGCAGGCGGACAAGGCAAAAGCGGTTCCGCTAAAGCTGGCACCTCCGAATGTGGAGGCGAGCGACGCGCCGTATTTTGTCGACATGGTGCGCGAACAATTGATCGGAAAATTCAGCGACAACGAGTTGAATGACTCGTCGTATCGCATTTACACCACCCTCGATCCGGACTTGCAGAAGGCGGCGGCGCAGTCGGTCGAGACGGGCATCAAGCTGGTAGATGAGCAGGTCAAGAAGCTGCGGACGAAAAAGGTAAAGGTCGGGAAGAAGTTTGAGACCAAAGTGGAGCCCGGGCCGCAGGCGCAGGTGGCGCTGGTGGCGATCGATCCGCACACGGGGGCGATATTGGCGCTGGTGGGTGGACGCGACTACGGATGGAGCCAGCTGAATCACGCGGTGGCGAAGCGGCCGACGGGATCGATTTTCAAGCCGTTTGTCTATGCCGCCGCGATGAATACGGCGCTGGATGGCTCGCCGAACGTGATTACTCCGGCGTCGACCGTAGTGGATGAAGCGTCGACGTTTGCGTATGGGGATTCGATTTACGAGCCGCGCAACTACAAAGAGGAGTATCACGGCGAAGTGTCGCTGCGATACGCGCTGGCAATGTCCCTGAACAATGCCACGGTGAAGGTCGCGGAGGAAGTCGGTTACGACAAGGTGGCGGACCTGGCAAGGTCGGCAGGGATCGCGTCGGTGAAAGCGACTCCGGCGATGGCGCTCGGGTCGTATGACGCTTCGCCGCTGGATATGGCGGGGGCATACACGGTGTTTGGGAATAACGGGACCCGGCTGTCACCGATCCTGCTGCGGTCGGTGCGGACCAGCAAGGGCGATGTAATCTCCAACTACAACACGGATCAGAAGCCGGTCATGGATCCGAGGATCGCCTACGTCATGACGAACATGATGGAGGGCGTGATCAACAATGGGTTGGGATATACAGCGGTGCGTTTGCGAGGATTTACGCCTCCGGCGGCCGGCAAAACGGGGAGTTCGCACGACGGATGGTTCGCGGGGTATACATCGAATCTGCTATGCATCGTTTGGGTGGGTTATGACGACTACAGCGACTTGCGGTTGAGCGGGGCGCAGACAGCGGCGCCGATCTGGGCGGAGTTCATGAAGAAGGCGGCGGCGCTGCCCATGTACTCGGATATGAGAGAGTTCTCGCAGCCGTCGGGTGTCGTCGATGTGCAATTGGACAAGGCTACCAATCGGCTGGCGACACCGAGTTGCACCGACGATTATACTTCGGCGTTTGTAGCAGGGACCGAGCCGCGCGATACATGCGAGACACAGCAGGGAATCAAGGGCTTCTTTACCAAGATGTTCGGGGGAGATAAGCCTGTGATGCCGGCCCAAACGGCGCAGGATCCGAACGCGAATGCGGACCCGAAGAAGAAAAAAGGGTTCTTTGGCAAGATTGCTGGAATATTTAAGGATGACAAAAGCTCGACTCCGGTGTCTAAACCACCGGACAGCGGGCCGCACTAGGGGGTTTAGGTGTTAGGTCTTGGGTCTTAGGCCGTACGACTGAAGGCTCCCAAAATCTTCGCCGGGCGGCCTGAACTGTGCCAGAATAGCTGCAAAGAACTGGGGGTGGCTTATGGCACTCTACCCGAAGGTTTCCGTTCCTCTCCTCATTGCTTGCGCTTTCATGCTCACTTCAGGTTCGTGGGCGCAGGTTTCGCACGCCGATCCAGTGCAAGTCAAGCCACCGTTGCTGCGGACGATCGATCCGCCTTCGCCGGAAGCGACGGCCTCCGATCTGGAGTCGCGTGCGGACGAACTGCACGCGCAGAAATTGTATTTCGATGCGATTGATTATTACCGGGCGGTGCTGGGGAAGATCGGCGTCGGAGAGGGTCAGGCGAAGATATACAACAAGATTTGCCGGACGCAGTTGGTGATGACGCGGTGGCGGGATGGGCAGAGGAGCTGCCAGCAGGCAATCAAGGCTGACCGGAAGATGCCTGATCCGTATAACAATCTTGGCGTCGCGTACTACGAGGAAAAGAGGTACGGGGCGGCGATCAAGCAGTATCACAAGGCAATCGAACTGGATGACAGCTCGGCGTCGTTTTACAGCAATCTCGGGGCAGCGCTGTTTGCGAAGAAGGACTTTGACAAGTCGGCCCAGGCGTATCAGCATGCGCTGGAGCTTGATCCGGACGTATTCGAGCGGAGTTCGCGGCAGGGCGTGCAGGCCCAGGTGCCGAGGCCGGAAGATCGGGCGCTGTATGACTACACCGTAGCGAAACTCTACGCCAAGATGGGATTCTCAGACCGGTCGCTCGAGTATCTGCGCAAAGCGATGGAAGAGGGGTACAAGAATTTCAAAAACGTGTACAAGGATCAGGAATTCGCAGAACTGCGAAAGGATAAGAGGTTTACGCAGTTGATGGCGTTGAAGACGCCTGGGCTGCCTGAGTGAGCCTCTCGCCAAACGATCCGCCCTCCCATGGCGGAAGGGTGGGTCGCCAGGGTACGGTTACGGAGTTACCGTGAAAACCGCGCTGCTGCCGGCTGAGCCGCCCGGAGTTGTCACGGTGATCTTCCCGGTGGTGGCGGTGGCAGGAACGGTGAGAGTCAGCTGCTTGTCGGAGTTAACTGCGTACGAGGTTACGTTCCCCTTACCCAGTTTGATCGCAGTCGTCTGAATCAACCCAGAGCCCGTGATCACTACGGAATCCCCCACTTTGCCGGTAGTGGGGCTGATCCCTGTAATCTGGGGCGTAACCTTGAAGAAGGTGCTGCTCTGCAGAGTAGCGGTGGATGTGGTGACAGTGACAAAACCGGTTTCTCCCGATGGAACGCTCGCTGTCATGTAGGAGTCGGAGATCACGTGGAACGAGGCGGGCGTTCCATTAAGTTTCACCGCACTGGTTGTCGAAAATCCAGTTCCGAGAATGTTGACGGTTGCACCGACGGTACCAGCTCGGTTCACGAGCTTCACGAAGCGAGGGATCCCATCGCTGAAGCTGTAGATGACGCCGCCGCCCGACACGCCTCCGCGCTTGGTCATCCCAAAGAGTTCGCCATTCGTATGCAGGATGGGGGTTGTATATGCTCCGTCACCCGTTGGGGCACTGAAGCTATAAAGTGGAGTGTATGCACCGCCCGTCGTCAGGCTGAAGATGACGCCGTAACCGTACTGACCGCCCCAGATCGTTGCACCGTAGAGGTTGCCATCACTGCCCGCGATCAAGCCGGCGTAGCTCTGATAACCACCCGCAGTGTGGACGCCGTCGAAGTTGACCAGCACGGAGTAGGTTCCCGAAGGAGTGATTCGGTAGATCACCCTCGCATTCGTGGTTCCTCCGGCAGTGGTCGTGCCATAGAAGTTTCCATCGGCCCCCTGAACCAGGCCTCCAACCGGATAGGAGCCGGTTGCCATGTCAAAGCTGTGCAGAATTTTGTAGGTGGTTCCAGTGATTTTGTAGACCGTTCCCGCGCTATTGGTGCCGCCGAATTCCGTGACGCCGTAGAAGGTGCCGGCGTTCGTCTGCAACAGAGGTCCGTAGGAGGTGGTGGGAATGCTCCCCACAACGTGGAAGACGCCTGCGGCAGAAATCTTGTACGACATGCCGGGATAGGACGTGCCATGAAACAGCCCGTCCAGGCCAACAATGAGCGGTGATACCGGATGGCCGCCGTCGGTACCTGCTTGGAAGTCATAGAGGACGGTCAAGGTTCCCGACGGAGTGATCTTGAAGATGTTGCCGAAGCCGTGAGCGCCACCTTCCTCGGTAGTTCCGTACAGGTTTCCATCGACGCCCAGCGCTAAGCCACCGATGGGAGTGCTGCCGTGAGTTGTGTCGAAGTTATAGAGAACCTTGTAGGTACCGGTTGGAGTGATCTGGAAAACAAAACCCTGGCCGTTGGTGCCGCCGCTGGCGACGTTTCCATAAAGATTTCCATCCCGGCCCTGCGCCATCAGAAAGGGATCTTGCGGACAACAACTGCTTCCCGCGAAGTCGAATAAGTCGGCATAGGTTTGGGCGCTGAGCGCTGGTGTGAATAGCAGGATGAGTAGAAATCCAGCCATGACGCAAGCAATTCGCAGCAGGCGCAACGGCCGTGCAGGCATGCTGTCAAGAAGGTTCGTGTTCAGGAAGAACGCACTGATAGTCATAGGGTTTGTCTCTCCTCATGGTGTAGGGAGGCAAACACCCGAGGGATAGGTGCTGCTCCTACCAGTAACAACGAAAAAACGGTTGCACTAGCTCATCCCGGGGACAGCAACTGAGTTTTGCATTGTCTCACGGAAACGGGCTAGCCTCGTCTAAGGCGGAGGGGAAAACACACACATGCGCCTCACGTTGGTAGTGACAGGAGCGATCGTATTCGTTTCATTGGGTGTAGTGGCCGAAGAGGCTATGTTTCGGGGAAGTCTTGTGCACAGCGGCGTTTATGAAGCCGCGGGAGTTCCGAGATTCAACAAGGTGAAGTGGAGTTTCCACACTGGCGGGATGGTGATTGGGTCGCCTACGGTGACGGGTGGCGTGGTGTACGTGGGAAGCGATGACGGGAATTTCTACGCGATCGAGCAGGGGTACGGGAGCGCAGAAGTGGAAGTTTGCGGCTAAGAGTCGAGTTCCCTCAACACCTGCGGTCGTTGGCGGGATGGTTTATTTCACTGCCTACGACGGAAATCTCTATGCGCTCGATAGCGCAGGCGGACAGATGAAGTGGAAGTTTCAGACGGGTGGGGAGCGGCGATTTGCCGCGAAGCATCTGCATGGAGTGCAGCCCGTTAACGAGACGATGCCAGACCCGTTCGACTGCTTTCTTTCATCGCCGGCGGTGTGGAACGGCGCGGTCTATTTTGGGAGTGGTGACGGCAACATCTATTCAGTCAACGCCGCAACCGGGGCGCTGAATTGGAAGTTCAAGACGGGGGACGTGGTGCACGCGTCTCCGGCGATCGCTGACGGAACTTTGTTTATCGGGAGCTGGGATAGTTATTTCTACGCCCTGGATGCGGCGACCGGGCAGCAGCGGTGGCGATTCAAGACGGGAGAAGATGAGGAGATCCATAACCAGGTCGGTATTCAGTCGTCGGCCGCGGTGGCGGATGGGATGGTTTATTTCGGCTGCCGAGATTCTCACCTGTACGCGCTGGATGCACGCACGGGGGAGAAGAAGTGGGCATTCTCAGGAAACGGATCGTGGGTGATTTCATCTGCGGCGGTGAAAAACGGGAAGGTGTTTTTTGATACGTCCGATACGAGCCTGGTTGTGGAGGCCGACGCCAAGACGGGGGCTGTGCTGCATTCTACGACGTTGAATCACTGGTATCTATATTCTTCTCCGGCAATCGCAGGGGGAAGGATGTATGTCGGGTCGACCCAGGGAAAGCTGGTCGTGATCGACTTGGACAGTTACAGTCCAGCTTGGATCTTCGAAACGGATGGGATGAAGCAGCACGGGCAGACCTATACAAATCCGGATGGAACTCCTAACCAGGAGAAGATCTATCGATCTGACTTCTATGATGACATGGTGGCAGGGGTGGATCGGGTGATGAGCATGGGGGCGATCCTGGGAGCGCCGGTCGTGGTTGGGAATGAGGTGTACTTTGGAAGTGCAGACGGAAATGTTTATGCGCTGATGTAAAAGATTTGGCGGAGACGTACAGCGCTATTTACATCCAGGTTTTACAAAGCTTTACAAAAATAGACGGAACTTCTTGCGGATACGGTGTTTAATTTTTTCAACATACTCCTGAAAACAACAGGGTGAGTAAGGAGAAACGGTAGCCCACCGGAACGCTGACCCGAGCACGCCCCAAGCAAGCTTTCCGGTGGGTTTTTTGTTCGCCATCAGTCGTCGGCTTTCAGCCAAAATCTACAAACAGAATTGCCAGAGTGTCGCAACTCCGAGAGGGTGAACATCGCGCGCTTTGCGCGCAACCGCGGACGAGGCGCCCGGGGCTACATTTCGTAGTCCGGGGGCTACATTTCTTTATTGGACGGTCGGGCCACGTTCGGCGATATAGGTTTCCACGATCGTCTTCCATTTTCCCTGGGCTTTGAGGATGAACTCTACCGCGTCACGGAGGGCGCCCTCACCTCCGGCGTGGGGAGTTGTGTAGTGGGCTTCCTTCTTTACTTCGGCGCGAGCATTTTTTACGGCGATCGCTAATCCACCGGCGCGCATGGCGGGGAGGTCGATGACATCATCGCCGACGAAGGCGGCCTCGTCGAGGGCGACTCCCGCTTCTTTGACGATTTCCATGAAGGCAGTCGCTTTGTCCTGAATGCCCTGGCGGACGAATTCCAGCTTGAGATCGCGCGCGCGAAGGGCGACGGTTTCCGAGACACGCTTGGTGATGAGACCGGTTCTTATGCCAGCGAGGCGGGCGAGCGAGATCGAGGTGCCGTCGTGGGCGTGAAATCCCTTGGCTTCAATGAGGGATTGGCTTTGGAAACCGAACCCGCCGTGGCCGCCCTGGTTGGCGGATTTTTCGAGAACGCTTTGACGCGCACCCGGCGGGGCGGGGAAGATGAAGAGCTTGCCGTCGGTGAGGACGCCATCAACATCGAAGAGCAGGAGTTTGATTTTGCGGGCGCGGGCTTGGGCGGAAAGTTTGTTGGGCATTGCGGGCATTTTATCAGCCGGCAGAAATGATAAGGCTATTGTCCACGGTTGGACGAAGATCAAAAAAGCGATAACCCGCGAAGGGCCCGAAGGCACACGAAGGAGGGCCGCTCGGCTTCTACTTTGGCATCAAGCGTGGTTCTCCGGCCACAGGTCGTCCGTGATCGAAACGAAATCCCAAACTCGAGTACCACTGGTGATAATTCAGCGCCGAGCCATTCACAAACGTGTAGCCACTCTGGAAAAATGAATGCTTGCCGAGATTCAGATCCATGGAAAGAGCGGCGAACCTGGAGTTGCCGTTCACGGTGAACGGCGATGCCAGATCCTGACTTCCGAGTTGCAGGTTCCAGAACGCATGATTGCTGAGCTGTCTGGAGAGGGACAGCGTTTGGTACTCACCCCGGCCGAAATTGCTGTCAAACTTGGAATAGTGAAAGTCGGCGCGGACGCCCGTGTGCAGGATCTCGCTCCAAGTGATCCCGTACATTTGATTCCAAGTTTCGTGTTCGTCGCCCGTTTTCTCGCTCTGGCCCTGGGTCGTGTAGAGCATAACGTGGCGAATGGGCTCGGCGTGAACTCCGACGTTGACGCCTTGAAACAGGAGCTTGTCGACTAATCCGGTGCCCACGATCGTGGTTGCCGCCGTGGGAACGTCGCGGAAATAGTTGTGATAGATGTCGAAGTAGAGCCTGTGGCTAGGCTGAAGATGAACTGTCAGATAGCTATGGCTGATGCCTTTGCCGGGCCGAATGCCGTTGGTGGTGACTCCGCGGGGATCGTCCGCAATCAGGGAGTGATAGACCGAGATCGCGTTCTTCCAGGAAGCTTCGTTTTCGAAGAACAGATAGGGACGATCAAGCTTCCAGCCCAGCGTGCTGAGCGCCAGGCCGCTGGTGCTGCTGAGGCGGAAAGAATCGTAGCTGCCACTGGTGAAATTGACGAAAGATCCCGCAATGCGATGGTCGGGGGCGTAATCCCAGGAAGTGAGATCGGGAGTAGAGCCGCCAAAGATGCCGGTGGTTACATGACCGTTGAGCTTGCGGCCGAAGTATCCGCCATCAATCGTATCGAGGCTCACGGCCCAAGGAAGATAAAGGCGGCCGAAGCCAGCGATCCAAGGGGAGTCAGGATTGTCGTAGTAGAGCTGCATGGTGTAGGTCTTGTTGAGCGTGTCGGCGATAGTTGGTTCCTGGAATTGCGAATGGCGATTGACTCGACCGCGCCAATAACCCTGCAGATTCCAGTGCGTCCCGAGAATATTGGTCATGTCGCTCTGGAAGGAAATACCCTGTTGGGTGGTTGTGCCGGGAGTGGAACCGGTGCTGGCAATGTTGCTGTAGTCAAAACCGATTCGCCCTTGAATGCGGCTTCCGGAAGAAGTTGCGAGATCAGGCTGCGGCGTGCGGTCAGGTTGGGCAGGCATGATCGTGGTGATATGCAAGCGAACAGAAGCGAGCGCCTTGTTGGTTAATTCGTTGCGCGCGGTCTGTGCGTCTTCGGGAGTGAGCACGGCCGAGTCGCCACGTTGAAGGGTGCGTTTGGCTTCACGGACTTCGGCGACCGCGGAGGTGGTCGCGACAGCGAGAATGCGAAGCTCAGCCACAAACGCGTCGCGGTTTTGGGCGCCCTGGTTCGGTTGTCTGCCCCGCTCACGGACGATGAGCCTCATGCCGACTTCCAGACCTGAGTTCGACCCACCATCGATGTAAACCGAGTCCGCGGCAATCCCTTTGACTTTGAATGTGACTCTGGCCGTGGGCAGGGGGCGCGGCTGTGCGGCGGCTGGTTCAACTGCGGGGGCGGAATTCGACTCGGGACTAATCGTGGGTGAAACCTCAGCTATGCTCGTCGCAGCATTTTCCATTTCTGCCGGGCTGGATGTTCCGGTTTCCGCAGTGGGTTGTTTTGCCAGCACAGGGAGGATGTTCAACAACACTTTTCGATCAGAGGGTTCGACGGTGAAGGGGCGCTGCGAATCAAGGTCCACCACAACACGGGTGACGGGTGGGCTCGCATGGTTCAGTCCGATCCGGACTCTCGCGACACCGTTTTTACCAACCGGGATGTGTTGGAGCGTCTGCCTAGGCGAGGTGTTGGGAAAGTCGGCGATCAATCGATCAGGATTCTTCGCGAACGTCAGGGTCGGAGTAATGGAGTCTGAAAGATCGATTTCGATGGATACTTTGTCGCCTTCGGTCGTGACGCGAACTTCACTAATCACGCCAGGTTGATTCGAAGCCGCAAATGCCGGCACGGCGGCCATGAAGAATAAGAGAACGAAATGTAGTCTGCGATTCATTGGGTACTCTCTAAAAAATGTGTGATGGCTTAGGTGCGATCCCAGCCGACAATCACTTGCCGACGGCACCGCGAACGGCCCCGTACCAGCTATCCATCGAGAAGTGGCACTGTTGACAGTCAGTGGAAAATCCCATGGCTTGATGGCTAGGAGCGGTGGTCTTGCGAAAGGCGGGCAAGTGACAACTCGCGCATTCGGTGGAGAGTCCGAAGCGGTTGAACTGTCCGACGGTGCCGACCTTGTGGCAGGAATAGCAGTCTACGGCCGCATGAGCACCGATCAGAGGAAATCGATCCTGATGCTCATTGACGTTGTGAATGGAAACCTGCCAACCATTGGGGTTGTGGCAGAGGTCACACTCGGCGCCATTCTTGCGGCGATGCAGATCCGCGTGGCAGTTCTGGCACTTGACGGGGGTGTTGCTGAAATTGAGATCCTGGTGGCAATCGACGCATTGCACTTCCGTGTGCCGGCCACGCAGCGGAAACTTGGTTTTTGAATGGTTGAATTCGAGCTTGGCGCGCAGTGGCTTCCAGCCTTGGGTGCTGTGACACTCCTGGCACCCAGTCTTGAGCTGGTTACCGTGCGGGCTGTGAAGAGGAGTATCGAGCGTGACGTGCTGACTGAACGCAATACATCCCGAGACGAAGCTGAAGCAGATTAGGAAAAGGGCCCTGAAATACGACAAAAGATGATTTCCTGCGATGAATTTGTGATGCAACTAAAAAGGCGGTACGTCTGGGACGAACCAATCACTCGACACGGAGATTGCATTGGGGCCTGCACATGATTTGCCAAAAGCTAGAACTCTACCGTTGTCCGAATTTCAGCCTGACTTCGTGCCCACATGCGAAATTGCTACACCAGGGAGAAAAACAATTACGCAGAGTGTCTCGTGGTTGCAGGTGAGGGTCCAAGCCCTGCTGCAATGCACATCTGAATGAATGAGGTTCAATGCTTTGGCGTAAAACCAACGCGGTCCTGCTGAACTTATGATGTGGACGACCTTGACGATTGTTTTCCAGATAACTTCGGTTGCGAGTAGGGCATAGAGGCAAAGTGTTCGGGAAGGGTCCCGGTGCCGGACTTGATCTACGTAGAAATCCCGATGCGAAGAAGCAGGCCGGGGCGTACAATCCTGCTCGGTTTATTACCACGGTTATCTGGCGAAGGGGGCGAAAAGGGCACAAGATGCAACGAATCGACGGTTTGATTTGGCTGATAAATCGATTCGGGACATCCATGATGAGGGGCTCTAAATTCGCGGTTCTCGCAGTGGTTCTGGCCTCATTGCCACTGACAGGAGTTTCGCGACCCACACAGGAACGTGAGCGTGCACTGTGTTGCCTTTGCATGTGCCATTCGGTTGACGAGGGTCAGTGCGCCCAGGTGTGCGTCAAGATGCAACATGGCACGAAGATTATCGAAGAGCCCGAGATGAATGCTTGCACGAAAACCTGCCTGCGGCACGGAGTCCGGCAGATCTTCTTCTCAGAGGATGGGACTCGGTTCGTGATTACTCCTGCGTCGACCAAGTAGATCCGTTTTCCGATCAAAGCCGAAATAGTTTGGGAGCGTTGGCGCGTTTTACGCCGGAGCCTCGGGGCCGCTCGCTTCGCTTCGCGGGACAGCCGAAGGCGGCTGTCGCCACATAACTTTTTCTTCTTCCGTTTAACATCAATGGTTTTTCTGCTGAGGGTGAGTTTACAGTTGGACGCCCGCGCCAAGGACTTGCGCAGGGGCGCCCCGGACGAAGGCGCCCGGGCTACATACGGCGGGCGAATGGTTGGCGAAAACTCGGTTTCGGGCTAGAATATTTTGATGCAGTCCCTACCTGCCTCTCTCTCCTGGGCACATCCTCTGGTGGCGGAGTGGTTTGTCTCGCGGTTTGGAACTCCCACTGAGCCCCAGGAGCAGGGGTGGCCGCACATTCTTGCGGGGCGGACCACTCTGATTTCGGCGCCCACCGGGTCGGGCAAGACTCTGGCGGCTTTTCTGGCTTGCATTGACCGGCTGGTGCGCAAGGCGCTGGCTGGGCAGCTGTCGGATCGGACGGAAGTTCTCTATGTTTCTCCGCTAAAAGCTCTGGGAAACGATATCCAAAAAAACCTGGAGATTCCGCTGGGGGAGATTCTTGCGCTTGCGGGGGAACGTGGATTTCTGATGCCGGAAATTCGGACGGCTGTGCGGACCGGCGACACGCTGCAGCCGGAGCGGCG